>DATFUW010000293.1:0-3303 GCA_035260605.1 Thermoanaerobaculia bacterium
GGGCTCTCGACCTCGAGTTCTACAACGGCGACCACTACGCGAACCTGGCGCGCGTCTACGCCATGGCCGGGCATCGCAAGAAGGCCGTCGAAACCGCCGAGGCGGGGCTCAAGCTCCTGCCGGAACACGAAGAACTGCTCCGGACGCGCGCAGAGCTCGGAGTCCGCTCCCGCCCTTCCGTCCCGTTTCTCGACCGCGGTCATCCGATCAACGTCAGCCTCGGCCAGGCTCGGCACGCGAAGAAAGTCACGGAGAAACCGCGGAAGAAGAAATAGCGGCTCACCCGCGGTACTTCCTGGCCAGCTCCTCCGGTTCCGCTCCATGCCGGTATTTCCAGACGATCGACCAGTTGATGGCGGCCGTCCGCAGGAGTCCTTTCTTCAGGAATCGGCGCCCGGAGGTGGTCACCCGCATCGGCAGGACGCGCGTGCGGCCCGCGCGCCGCATCCGCGCGGCGAGCTCGTAGTCCTCCATCAGCGGGATCTCGCGGAAGCCGCCCGCGGCGAGCAGCGTGTCGCGCGCGATGAACTGCGCCTGATCTCCCCACGGCGCGCGCGTGATCGCCGTGCGCGCGTTGACCATCGCCGCGGCCATCCGCAACTGCCACCCCCCCTCGGCGAAGCGGATGCGGAAGCCTCCGAAGACGATCCCGTGGATCAGCGCGCCGTGGACCGCTGCCGCCGCTCCGGGCGGAAGCAGCGTGTCGGCATGCAGAAAAATGAGGAAGGGATTCGCCGCAGCGCGCGCTCCGTCGTTCATCTGCCGCGAACGCATCTCGCGCCCCAGCAGCACCTTCCCCCCTGCCGCAGTCGCGTACCGCGCGGTGCGGTCGGTGCTTCCTCCGTCGACGACCAGCACCTCGGCTGCATCGGCGGCAATCGCCGAGCCCACCGCCGCGGCGATCCGTTCCTCTTCGTTCAGCACGGGAATGATCACGGTGACCGGAGCAGGCATTGATGCCCGTCAGTCTATGCTCGGGATAGACTGAACAAAACGTCATGGACTGCTACCTTCTCGTCGGCGGCGCGTCACGGCGGATGGGGCGTTCGAAGCTCGGCCTGCCTTTCGGGGGATCGACGTTTCTCCGGCGCGTGCTCGACGCGGCGGAGCCGGCGTTCGAGCGGGTGATCGCCGTGCAACGCGCGCACGGCGCGCCGATCGATGGGCTCCCGACGATTTTCGAACCGCCGCACGAGCTCCAGGCGCCGCTCTTCGGGGTCTGGCGGGCGCTCGAGGACACGAGCGGCCGCTGCTTTCTGCTGGCAATCGACTATCCTCTGATCACCACGGACGTGCTGCGCTACCTCGCCGCCCGCAGTTCGCAGTCGCGTGCGCCGATGGTCGTGCCGCGCTGGAAGGGAAAGCTGCAGATGCTCTGCGCCGGATACGACCGTTCGCTCCTCCCGCGGTTCGCGCCGCGGCTGGCCGCGGGAGAGCTCAACCTGCGGGGGCTCTCCGAACAGATCGAGATCGTCGAGGAAGCGGAGCTCCGCGCGCGCTTTGCCGGCGAGCCGCTGATGAACGTCAACACCCCCGAGGAGCTCCAGGAGGCGGCGGCGTACGCATGACGAAGGAATTCTCGCATCTCGATGAGACGGGCGGCATCTCCATGGTGGACGTCGGCGCAAAACGGATCACGCGACGCGAAGCGGTCGCGATCTGCACCGTGCGCATGAAGCCGGCCACCTTGAAGCGGCTCATCGAGCAGGCGCTGCCGAAGGGCGATGTGCTGACCACCGCCAAGGTCGCCGGCGTGCTGGCCGCCAAGGCCACGCCGTCGCTGATCCCCCTGACGCATCCCGTGGCGCTCGATTCGATCGACATCACGTTCGACCTCGACCGTTCCGCGGGGACGATCGAGGTGCATGCCATCGTTCGCTGTGACGGGCGGACGGGGGTGGAGATGGAAGCGATGACCGCCTGTGCGGTCGCCGCGCTCACGGTCTACGACATGTGCAAGAGCGCGGAGAAGGGGATCGTCATCGAATCGTTGCAACTGTTGCGCAAGTCGGGTGGAAAATCCGGCTTATGGGAGCGCTGAAGCGCGTTTCCGTCGCCTTCCTCCTCGCCGCAGCGCCGGCCATGGCGCAGCTCAACGAAAGCACCACGGTCGAGGTCGTGCAAATCCCGGTCTACGTCACGGCGCACGGCACCGCGGTGAGCAGCCTGACGCGCGACAACTTCCGGCTCTTCGTCAACGGCAAGCCGCAGGCCATCGACTACTTCGACACGCTCGATTTCGCGTCGCTCCCCGGCGGCCCGTCGGCGGATCCGCACCAGCGACGGCTCTACATGCTGCTGTTCGATCTCACCTTCTCGCCCGCGCCGGCGCTGCAGCACGCACAGAAGGCCGCCGTGTCGATGATCGAATCGGCCGCGCCGTCCGACACCTTCGGCATCGCCACGCTCGATCCCGATGGCGGGGCGAGAATCATCATGCCGTTCTCGCGCGATCGCGTGGCCCTGCTCCGCGCCATCCGCAGCCTGCGACCCTCGCAGATGCCCGATCCGCTCCACCTCGCGCTGACCACCGCCGAGCGTCAGGGGATAACGCCCGGAGGGCTGTCGGTCCTGGCCAGCGCAGACCTCGGCGCCATGGAGAGCTTCGACTCGGACCTGCTGCGCGACGCCATCGAGAACGCCATCGGCGACCTCGCCGATCTCGGCGCCCGTCTCGCGCCGATCGAGGGCATCAAGCACATCGTGCTGCTGTCGACCGGGTTCGACTCGTCGGCGATGTTCGGGCGGGGACGGGGTCCCGATCCGACGGCCATCGAATTCCGCCAGCGCCAGCTCGCGTTCAGCAACGCGCTGATCGACGCCGTGCAGAAGATGCACCGTACGTTCGCCGCCGCGTCCGTGTTCCTCGATGCCCTCGACATCGCCGGCCTGCGTCCGATGCAATCGCTCGGCGACGATGACGCGCTCTACGCGATGGTGGAAGACACCGGCGGCGAGGTGATTGACCGCGGGAACGATCTCGGACGCGCGCTGCGGTCGCTGGCCCACGACCAGAGCGTCGTCTACGTCCTCTCGTTCAACGCGAACCAGACCGGGCGCGAGCGCAACGGCATTTCCGTCGACCTCGTCGACGCGCCGCGCGGCTCCCACGCCTACTATCGCCGTTCCTATGCTTCTCACTCCGATCCCCCCGACCTCGGCGACCCGCTGCTGCTGGCCGACGTCGTGATGAACGACATTCCGCAGACCGGCGTCACCACGACGGCCCGCGTAGTCACCGCCCCCGGAAAGGCCACGGTCGAGGTCGAATGCGCGGCGGGGGAGCTGGTGCCGCTCGCGGGA
>DATFUW010000294.1:0-4075 GCA_035260605.1 Thermoanaerobaculia bacterium
TATCGGTCGCGGTTCCGCCTGCTCCGCGGATTCAGCGGGCTGTGGCTGATCTACGACCGCGGCGGCGAGCCCGTGGGCACTTAGTTGTGGGATGGGGTCAGGTCTTGAATTTGGTATTTTCCACAGGGTGTAGCAAACACCAAATTCAAGACCTGACCCCCATCCCGACCCCCATCCCAGAGGGCGGAGCCGGTCGACGGAGATAGAATCCGCCCGTGAAACTCTACCGATTCCTTCATCAGGGGTGGCCTGAGACCGGCAGCGACGTCCCCTCCGGCGCCGTCCTGCTGCCGCCGGTGAATCCGACGAAGATCGTGGCCATCGGCCGCAACTATGCCGAGCATGCGAAGGAGCTGGGCAACGACACACCCTCCGAGCCGATCCTCTTCCTCAAGCCGCCGAGCGCGCTGCTCGCGCCGGAAGGGACGATCGTCCGCCCGCCGCAGTCGCAGCGCGTGGACTACGAAGGGGAGCTGGTGATCGTCATCGGCAAGCGTGCCCGGAACGTCCGCGCCGACCGCTGGCGCGACTACGTCCTCGGCTTCACCTGCGCGAACGACGTCACCGCGCGCGACCTGCAGAAGCAGGACGTGCAGTTCACACGGGCCAAGGGATTCGACACGTTCGCCCCGATCGGGCCTTGCATCGAGACGGAGGTCGACCCCTCCGACCTGGCGCTGGTCACGCGCGTCAACGGTCAGGTCCGGCAGGACGGGCGGACCAGCCAGATGGTGTTCCCGCCTCCGGTGCTGGTGGAGTTCGTCTCGTCGGTCATGACCCTCGAAGCAGGGGACGTGATCCTCACCGGCACGCCGTCGGGGATCGGACCGCTCGCCGCGAACGACGTGGTCGAGGTGGAGATCGAGGGGATCGGCACGCTGCGCAATCATGTTGCGTAGCGCGCTGCTGTGGCGTTTTCCGGCGCTGGCATCGCTCCCTGAGCACACCGAGGCGGTCGGAGGTGCCGTCCGCGACCTGCTGCTCGACGTCATTCCCAACGACGTCGACGTGGAGTGCGACGATCCGCAGGCCTGCGCCTCCGTGGTGGGAAACGTGATTCCGCTGGGCCGCGGCGAGTTCGTCGTCTACCGCGTGGTGATCGACGGCCGCGTCTACGACTTCTCGCGTCGGGAGGACCTCGGCCGCCGCGACTTCACCATCAACGCCATCGCCGTCGACCTGACCACCGACGAAGTGCGCGATCCGTTTGGCGGGCAGGAGGACATCCGGCGCCGGCTGGTGCGCATGATCGATGCGGGGAACTTTCAGGACGACCCGCTGCGCATGCTGCGCGCGGTGCGGCTCGCAGTGCGGCTCGGCTTCGCCATCGACGAGGCGACGATCGCCGCCGTCCGCCGGCGTGCCGGGCGGATTCTCACCGTGGCCGCGGAGCGGGTCACTTACGAGATGCACGCGATCTTTTCCGCCGGCCGGTTCCGCGAGGCCCTTCGCCTTTTTCACGAGACGGCGCTCGACGAGCCGCTGTTCGGACATCCGCTCGACGCCGAACGCTTTCACGCCGATGACGTTCCGCTCGCCGCCGCGTACGCGCTGCTGCTGCGCGATCCGCGCGCCTTCGCCGAGCGCTGGCGGTGGAGCGACGCGTTGCTGCGCGAGGTACGGACGCTTCAGGGGCTGCTGCACGACGGAAGCGAGATCACGCTGTACGACGCCGGTGAGGCGGTCGGGCGGCAGTTGGCGCCGATGCTGCGCGCGATCGGCCGGCCGGAGGTGACGATCCCGCCCGGCTTTTACGACACCCGCGCGCTGCTCGACGGCAACGAGATCGCGGCGGCTGCGGGGATCGGGCCGGGACCGCGGCTCGGAGCGCTCAAACGGTCGCTCCTCGAGGCGCAGCTTCGGGGCGAGGTGTGTTCGCGCGAGGACGCCGAACGCTTCGTGAAACTCAGCGCGTCAATGTGACGTGCACGTCGCCGATGGTGGTGTGCACCTCGACACGCGAGTGGCCGACGGCGTTGACGAAGTGCGTGGTGCCGGGGAAGAGCCCCTCGTGGTCTTCGGAGTCGTCCCCCAGATCCGTGTGCACCTCGCCGATGCGGACCGAGGCCGTCAGCTCGCGCACGGAGGCGCGCGGCATCCGCAGCTCGATGTCGCCGGCGCGGAGGTCGGTAGTGACGTCACCGAAATCGCCGTCGATCGCCAGGTCGCCGAAGTGGGTGTCGATCTCGATGTTCATGCCACGCGGCACCTCCACGGTGACGCGGTAGTCGGAGATCCAGTTGCGGGCCGTCCAGCTCCGGGCGTGCGGGCCGAGGCTCCGGCGGACGAGGGCCTCATCTCCGTCGACGAAGATCTGCGCGCCGATGTCGTCGGCGATCCGCTGCGCGTTCTCGCGCGCGCGGTAGCCGTCGTATTCGCGCCCGGCCGAGCCGACGATGCGGATGCGGTCGGCGGTGCCGTTGCGGACGGCGATGTCGCCGCTGGGAATGTCGATGATGACCCGGCGCACCTGCCCCCGCGGGATGGAGTTGGAAAAGGGGTGGGAGACGGTCGGGCCGGCGGAGGCCGGGCCGGCAGCGAGGAGCATCGCCGCACCGAGGACAGCGAATCGGTTCATGCTCTTCTCTACGGCATCGGGTCGGAAAAGTTCGCGGGAGCGGCCGGAAAAAGGGAGAGGCCGCATTTGCGGCCTCTCAGAATACGACTCCCCAAAAGTCGATGTCGTGGTTAGCGCTTCTTCGACGACTTTTTCGCGGTCTTCTTAGCTGCCTTCTTTTTCGTGGCCATTATGCTCACCACCTTTCATGCCGTACGGGACCTCCCGGTCGCGCATCCTTGGCATCAAGTGCCGGATTGCTCCGACAAACTGACTTGTCATGGGATGGGGAAAATCGGGGAGAAGCGGCACGACGACCAATCACAGTCACTGAATGCTGCATCCAGTTTCTGGCGATCATCATTTCTCTTCACGTAAATATGCGATGAATAACACGCATTGTCAAGCATTTCCTTTAGAAAGACGAAATGCGGAGCGATATGCATCGCGCGTCAGCGCGGCGCAGCGACTCCAGGAAAACGTGCGGGCGCGCTCCGCTCCGCGCGCGCCGAGCGTCGCGCGCAGCGCCGGATCGTCCATCACGCGTCGCATCGCCGCGGCGATCTCGTCGACATCTCGCCCGTCGACGTGGAGCGCGGCATCTCCGGTCACTTCCAGCAGCGCGGGCGTGTTCGAGGTGATCGCCGGCGTGCCGCAGGCCATCGCCTCCAGCGCCGGAAGTCCGAATCCCTCCTCGAGGCTCGGCTGCACCACCGCGATCGCTCCGCGATACAGCGCCGCCAGACGCTGGAGTTCCACGAAGCCGGCGCGGGTCACGTTCGCCGTCCCGCGAAACCGCGCGAACTCCGCCCCCGCGAGCACCAGCTCCACGCCGCGCAACTGTCCGAAGGCCGCAATCAGCCGCTCGACGTTCTTGTGCGGCTTGTCGTTCCCCACGAAGAGGAAGTAACGCCCCCGCTCGGCCGGCCCGGGGGCCAGGAATTGCGGATCAACGCCGTTCGGCGTCACGGCGATCTTGTCGCCGTGCCCGAATGCCTCCGCGATCTCGTCGCCCACCGCCCGGCTCACGGAGAGGACTCTCCGCGACCGCCGCACCGCGCGTCCGATCATCGTCTGCGCGTACACCCGCTGCAGCGGATTGCGCCGCCGAAGGTGGATCAGATCGTGGATCGTGACGACGAAAGGCGTCCGCAGGAACGGAACGACGTAATGCGGCGCATGGAACAGATCGAGTCGCGCGCGGTCGGCCGCGCGACCGATGCGGAACAGCTCACGCAGCGAGTACTTCGGCGCGTCGACCACGACGTGCTCCACTCCGGCCGGAAGCGCGCCACCGATCTCCGCGGGGCCGAAGGCGACGTACTCCTCGCCGCCGAGCGCGGCGAGCGCGTGGAGAAGACCGCGAATGTAGCTGCCGATCCCGAAGTCGCCGATCTTCCGGCAGTCCATTCCGATGCGCATCAGCGCGCCGCCTCGGCCAGCAGTCCGGTCATGAGCCGCGCGCTCCGGTCCCAGGGGTAGAGCCTGGCCCGCTCGATTCCGCGTGCGCCGAGCTCG
>DATFUW010000295.1:0-7152 GCA_035260605.1 Thermoanaerobaculia bacterium
CCCTGCGGAAATGCACGCGGCGCGTCGTATTTGCCCAGCAGCAGTCCGTGCTTGAGCGGCGAAAAGAACGCCACGCCGAGATCGTGCTGGCCGACCCACTGCTTCAGGCCGCTGGACTCGTAATCGTCGTCGACGATGTTCCGGTACGGCTGCACGACGTCAGGGTCGACGCGTTCGATGAAACGCATGATCTTCGAGGCATCCCAGTCCGAGAGTCCGATGAAACGCACCTTCCCCTCGGCCTTCAGCTCCCGCATCGTCGCCAGCGCATCGTCGAAATAGATGCCCTTCGGACCGAAATCGCAATGATGAAAGTAGTAGAGATCGAGCACGTCGGTGCGCAGGCTGCGCAGCGACCGTTCGCACTGCGATCGCATGAAGCGCGGATCGTAGAAGTGTCCGGAGGGACCCTTCACCCATCCGAATTTCGAGGCCAGAAAGATCTCCCGGCGCGGGACCTCGCCGAAGACTTCCCCGATCAGTTGCTCGGCGTGCCCGTTGCCGTATGCATCCGCCGTGTCCCAGTGTGTGATCCCGTGCCGCCACGCGGAGACGAGCGCTTCGCGAGCCAGCCGGTCGTCGTGCCCGCTCCAGCCGACCGACGCGCCCTCGTTGATGTTCGGTCCGCCGTGTCCCCAGGTGCCGAGGCTGATCGCCGGAACGCGGACCTCCGTCCGGCCAAAACGGATCGTGCGCATCGGGGAGGGAGTGTAACGCGCGCCCCGTAATTTTCAGAACGGCAACGCGGCCCGTGACGAGGTCGTGCACAATGGATGGCCGATGCTCTTCATGATCATCGAGCGCTATCGCAACGGCGACGCCACGCCGGTCTACGCCCGGTTCAGGAAGCGCGGAAGACTGGCCCCCGAGGGGCTGCGCTACGTGACGAGCTGGGTCACGGAAGATCTCCGCACCTGTTACCAGGTGATGGAGACGGCCGAGCGCCGCCTTCTGGAGCAGTGGATCGCCGCGTGGGACGACCTCGTCGAGTTTGAAGTCGTCCCCGTGATTCCCTCCACCGAAGCGGCATGTAGAGCCGCCTCTCAGGCGGCTGCGCCGGAGTAAGAGATGCAGCCGGCTAGAGAGCCGGCGCTACATGCCGGCTAGAGAGCCGGCGCTACATGCCGGCGCTACATTTCTTGACAATGGAAGCGGCGTGAATGAGCATTCATTCAGCATGGCTCGTCAGGTCGCAACCTCAGCCGAGACACCCCCGAAATCGAAACGCGAACGCATCCTTCGCGCCGCCACCGACGTCTTCGCCCGCACCGGGTACTTCAACGCCAAGGTCGCCGACATCGCCCGGACCGCTGGGGTGGCCGACGGCACGATCTACCTCTATTTCGATGGCAAGGAAGACCTGCTGATCAGCATCTTCCGCGATCACATCCGCAATTACCTGCAGTCGCTCGAGCGCGACCTCGGGCAGAGCAACCGTCCGGCCGAGCGGATCCGCATTGCCATCCGCCATCACCTCGAGTCGCTGGGAAGCGACCGCGCGCTCGCCGTCGTTGCGCAGGTCGAGCTCCGCCACAGCCTCAAGTTCATGACCCTCCTTTCGCATCAGGAGGTTGCCGATTACCTCAACATCCTGCGCAAGACGGTCGAGCAGGGTCAGGCCGAAGGTGTCTTCCGGCGCACCCTTCACCCGCAGCTCGTGGCCAAGTCGATCTTCGGGGTCCTCGACGAGATGGTGACGTCCTGGGTGCTCTCGGAAAAGATCTACGACCTCGCCGCTCAGGCCGAACCGATCGCGGACCTCGTGCTGGATGGAATCGCCGATCGTGCTCCGAGCACCTCGGGAATCAACAGCACCAGGGCGAGGAATCCGAGCGCCGGAGCGATCTGATGCGGCAGGCGGTTCCAGGCGAACGCGATGTGCGCCTGCATATCGGCGCGCGTGGCCAGGGCCTGTACCGCGAGCAGAAACGCCTGCAGCGCGAGGGTGATCGTCAGGAAGCGCTCGTGTTTCCACGCGCGCGCGGCGAAGACGATCGGCGTCAGGATGGCGGCGACGAAGAACCACCGCAGATCGGGCGCAAACACGTAGAGCAGCCGGAAGAAGCGGGGCAGATCGTGCAGCCGGAACCAAATCCGCCCGAGCATGTCGCCCTGCATGAAATCGGTCTGGAGATGCAGAAGCAGGCGCGTAGCGACCCAGATTCCGGCGATGGCAACGCCGGGCCACATGCGCCGGAGGGAGCGCCAGGAAACCACGAGCAGCGCAACGATGGCCATCCCCATCAGCGCCATCCCCTCGTTCTTGCACCATGCGCCGAGCCCGAGGAGGACCGCGCCGAGTTCGATCACCGAGGGCGCGGATGATTTGAGTCCGCGGCGGACCAGCAGCAGTCCCGCACAGCCGTAGGCCATCACCGGCCCCTCCCCCAGCCCGATCCAGAGGTTGAGGGCCGGGCAGGCGATGGCCATCGTGGCCGCCGAGCCGATCCAGTCCGATTCGAATTCGTCTGCCAGCAGGCCGCGGGCGATCATCAGAAAACCGACGCTCAGCGCCGTGTACATCAGACCGACGAAGCGATCCTCCCACACGCCGCGCAGCAGCGACGGGATGTCGACGAGCAGTGGAACGAGCAGCGGATAGTCGGGATGCGTCGGCCCCGTCCGGATGAAATGCCAGTCGAGCCCGCCGGCATCGAAGAACGTCCGGGCCTTCAGCCCCCAGATGCCGAACCAGTCCCACTCGTACATCCGCGACCACGTAGCGAAGATCGCGTGGCCGATGATGAGCAGCAGGATCACGCCGTCGATCCAGACGAAGCGCCGCACGCGGTCCGTTGCGGCGGACCCGAGCCGCGAACGCGACCGCCAACAGACGAGGAGCGCCGCGAGCAGCACGACGGCCATGACGAACTGCGACCACGGCACGCCCGCGACGGACAGGAAAAAGAGCAGCAACGCCAGGAAGCCGCAACCGGTGAGAAGCGCCGCGCCGATCCGCGTGAAGTCATCCAGGCCGGGCGCGATCGCCTGGACGATCAGCAGCCCGACGAGCGTGGCGGCGAAAATCGCCAGGAGGACCTCAATCACCGGCGCCTCTCGATTGCCGGCGGCGGGTAGTGCAGCACCACGTTGGCGTCCAGGTTTCCGGGAAGGAGCACCTTGCGGCCGGACAGAACATAGCTGCCGCGCCACCAGGTGTATCCCCACCCGTCATACGGCGGCGCGAAATCGAGGGCCACGCTCTGTCCAGGCTGCGTCAGCATGCGTGCCCTGCCGAGCAACGCGCGCAGCGGCGCGGGGGTCGGATCTTCCTTCTCGCGAAGCGGCTTGCGGTCGAGCCCGCCCGGCAGTCCGGGATGATGCACCATTGCGCGCGAAACCAGCAGCCGCAGAAACATCGGCCGGAATCCGCCGACGAACAGCAGCGCGAACAGAAGGATGGCAGCGATCCGCTTCATTCCTGACCGATATACGGCGGCCGCGTGCGAGACGTCCGCGGCCGAGTGCCGGGTCGATTCCGGTGACGGGTCTATTCCGCCGTTGCAGAAGCTGCGCCTGCCGGCACCGCTTCCCACTTCGAATGCGGTTTGCGGTTGAGCACCAGCCATCCCCACAGCAACTCGCCGTATCCGTGCATCGTCATCCCGCGCTTCTCGTAGAACGGCATCAGCAGCCGCTGCAGCCGCGGCAGGTTATAGAACGGGACACCGGGGAAGTAGTGGTGCTCGAGGTGGTAGTTCGAGAACAGGAACACGGGATCCCAGAACCAGGAGCGTTTCACCAGAGTGGACCACTGCGCCGGGTCGTCAGGATTGATCGAATAGTGCTGCCCCAGGCGGTTCAGCGCGAAGGCGATCGGAAAGACGAAGAAGACCGGCACGACGTAGAGCTTGAAGGCGATCCACCATCCGCCGATGAGGGCGATCGATGCGAGAACCGCGAGCTGAAAGAGGATGGTGAACGTTCGTTCGCGCGCGATCCGTTTCTGCAGCTGCGGCTCGTATGCCTGCGTCTCCCGTTTCGCAGCGCGAAAATAGATCGGGAAGAGCGCCGGGGTGAAGTAGAGGGCCTTGAGCCAGCGCACGTTCCGCTTCGGCGAGAGCCAGTGCCGCTTGGGGTCTTCCTCGGTCGATCCGAGGCCGGCGTGATGATCGAGATGCCATCGGGTGAACTGCGAGGCCGAGATGCCGCTGGGCACGGCGTACAGCAATCCGAGCGCGCGGTAGGTCCCCTCGTCCGCCGTGGCCAGGACGGCGCGATGGACGACCTCGTGCAGCAGGACGGTGAAATCGAACACCGCGAATCCAACGATGAAGGCGAACGGCAGCCACAGAAACCAGCGGTCGAGGGCCACGATGGCGAACCCGGCGCCCACCAGCGCGCCGATGTTGGCCCCGGCGATGAGCGCGTGGAGCCACGGCCGCTTCTCATGCAGACGGCGGAGATCGTCCGTGGGGACCGCGGCGGCGAGGTCCCGCTTCAGCTCGGTCGCGTGTTCGGCGTAGTACGAGGGCATCCGGGCACCGAGAACAACGGGAGTGGCCAGATCTTTCCTCCGTAGAATGTCCCGGAGGGACGATCTGGAGCCAATCTACACCATTGGGCATTCGACCCGTACGCTCGACGAGTTCATGGCGCTGCTGCGGGAGCAGGGGATCGCGCGGCTCGCCGACATCCGGCGCTATCCCGGCTCGCGGCGCTATCCGCACTTCTCGCACCAGTCGCTGGCCGAAGCGCTGCCGCGCGCGGGGATCGACTACGTGCACGTCCCGGAACTGGGAGGGCGGCGGAGGCCGCTCGCCGACTCGCCGAACGTCGGCTGGCGGAACGAGCAGTTCCGCGGGTACGCCGACTACATGGGAACGCCGGAATTCCGCGCAGCGCTCGACCGGCTTCTGGAATCGTCGGCGCGGATGGCGATCCTCTGCGCCGAGGCGGTCCCATGGCGGTGCCACCGGAACCTGGTGGCCGACGAGCTGACGCGGCGCGGAATCGAAGTGCTGCACATCCTCGGCCCCGGCTCGGTGCAGCGCCACGCGATGAATGCCATGGCCCGCGTGGTGGGGGACCGGATCGTATACGTGTAGACTCCCGCGAGCGCATGCTGGTGCTCCACGATCCGTTGCGTCAGACAGATCTCCCGCGAGGCTGCGTCGCGACGATCGGGAACTTCGACGGCCTGCACATCGGCCATCAGGCCATCCTGCGCGGCGTGGTGGAGCGCGCCCGCGCCATGCAGCGTCCCGCGGCGGTCGTGACCTTCCATCCGCATCCTCTGTCGATCGTGGCGCCGGACCGCGTCCCGAAGCAGATTCTGACGCTGGCGCAGAAGGAAGAGATCATCCGCGGGATGGGGGTCGACGCGCTGCTGATCGTCCCTTTCACGCACGAGTTCTCGCGCTGGACGGCGGACCGCTTCATCGCCGACTTTCTCGTTTCCGCGCTGCGGGTCAACGAGGTCCACATCGGACGCGATTTCTCGTTCGGGGCGGGACGGGAGGGAGACCTGGCGCGGCTCGAAGCGGCGGGTGCGCGGCTGGGCTTCGGGGTCCGCGGAGTCGACGAGGTGCGCATCCGCGGGATCCGCGTCTCGAGCTCGCTCGTCCGCGACGCGATCGTCAAGGGAGCGATGCTCGCCGTGCAGGCGGCGCTCGGCCGCACCTACTTCATCGACGGGCGCGTCGTCACCGGCCGCAGGCTGGGGCGGAAGATCGGATTCCCCACCGTGAACATCGATCCAGCCAACGAGCTCCATCCGGGCGCGGGCGTTTACGTCACCACCTCGCGATTCGAGAGCTTCGCCCGCGGGTTCGAAAGCGTGACGAACATCGGCGTCCGCCCCACGCTGTACGAGAATTACGCGCTGACGATCGAGAGCCACATCCTCGATTTCGACGCGAACGTGTACGAAGAGCCCGAGCGTCTCTACTTTCACGCGCTGCTGCGGCGGGAACGGCAGTTCCGTTCCGCGCTGGAGCTGAACAATCAGATTCATCTGGACATCGAACGCTCACGCCGTTATTTCGCCAGGCATCCGCTTCGCCTGACCACCGCGTCCCGAACATGACCGACTCCGTCGCCGCCCTGGTCTTCCTGGCCGCCGCCTTCGCCGCGCTGATCGTGGTCTGGTTGTTCAAGACGCTCGACCGCGAGCTCTGGATGTCGTGGCGCACCCCGCTGGCCGCTGGAATCGCCGCCGGGATCGCGCTGCGCCTGATCCAGGTGGCGCATCCGGCAGCGTTCGGAATTGTGCTGTCGCTCGTGGCCCTCTACGTCCGGCTGACCGGGCGCGAGAGCGAGCCGGTCGACGGAATGATCCTCGGCGCCGCGGCGGGAGCGGCTTGCGCCGCTCCGTTCGTCGTCTTCGGCAGGAACGAGTGCCGCACGCTCGCCGAGTGCCTGATCGCCGGCGCGGTTGCCGGCTACGGCATCACGTGGGCTTCGTTCCACGTCACCGACCGCGCGCGGCAACTGATGATCGACGCCGCCACTGCCGCTGCGGCCGTGGCGATGGCCTGGGTGCCGGCGCTCGTTCGTCACGACCGGGCAGCGGCGACCGCCGCGGTGGCCGTGATCCCGACCATGGCCATGATCACCGTGTTCCGACAGTGGCCCGACGTGCGCGCGCAACTGAGCCACGAAGCCTCGCACGGATTCATGCGCGACGCCGACGTCCGCCGCACCGCGCATCCATTCCTGCGCCTCGGCAGCGGCGGGTGGGCGGACCGCAAGGCGCACCGCGAGTTCGTCCGCCTGGCGAACGAGATCGCCCTCCGCAAACGGCAGCAGCGCAACCGGCCTCCGGAGATCGCCCGGCTCTACCAGGTGGAGATCATCAAACTGCGCATGCAGATTCAGGCAATGAGCAGGATCGATCGCGAGGTCGTATCCCCGTCCGATTCCGATGATGTCCCGTCGGATACAATTGCGCCGAGCCGATGACGAGACGTCCTGTCGCGCTTCTCCTCCTCAGTCTCGTCGCCACCACGCTGTTCGCCCAGGGAAAGGACATGGGGCAGGCGGCGCAGTACTACAAGGCGCGTCCGCCCAAACAGGGACGCTTCACGTTTCTGAATCCGCAGAAACAGGGCAAGTGCGAGATTCAGTTTACCCTGCCACCGGGCAACAAAGTCGAGGGCGTGCAGAACGAGTACGTCATCCTGCAACCCGACGTGAACGTCACGTGCGGCG
>DATFUW010000296.1:0-3477 GCA_035260605.1 Thermoanaerobaculia bacterium
CACGTTGAACACCTCGGGATGGGCCTTCTCGATCTCGTCGAACAACACCACGGCGTAGGGGCGCCGGCGGATGGCCTCGGTCAACTGTCCGCCTTCCTCGTAGCCGACGTATCCCGGCGGCGCGCCGATCAGGCGGGCCACCGCGTGGCGCTCCATGTACTCCGACATGTCGATGCGCACCATGGCGCTTTCGTCGTCGAACAGGAACTCCGCGAGCGCGCGCGCCAGCTCCGTCTTTCCGACGCCGGTCGGACCCATGAAGATGAACGATCCGACGGGACGGTTGGGGTCCTTGAGCCCGGCGCGCGATCGGCGGACGGCGTTGGCCACCGCCTGCACCGCCTCGTCCTGTCCGACGACGCGGAGCCGGAGGTTCTCCTCCATGCGGATGAGTTTCTGGACCTCGGACTCCATCATCCGCGTGACGGGGACACCGGTCCATTTCGAGACGATCTCCGCGATGTCCTCGTCGGTGACCTCCTCGCGCAGCAGTGCGCCGTTCTTCTGCATCTCCGCGAGCTTCTGCGATGCGGCATCGAGGTCGCGCTGCAGTTGCGGGAGCGATCCGTAACGCAGCTCCGCGGCCTTGTTCAGATCGCCCTCGCGTTCGGCGCGGTTCGCCGCTTCGCGTGCCTCCTCGAGCTTCGCTTTCAGATCGTTCATCTGCTTGATGACCCCGCGCTCGCTCTCCCACTGCGCCTTCAGCCCCGCGATCTTCTCCTGCAGCTCGGCGATCTCGCTGTCGATGGCCTTCAGCCGCTCCTTCGATGCGGAATCCTTTTCCTTCGACAGGGCCTGCTTCTCGATCTGCAACTGCGTCATGCGACGCTGCAGCTCGTCGATCTCCTGCGGCATCGATGTCAGCTCGATGCGCAGGCGCGAGGCCGCTTCGTCGACGAGATCGATCGCCTTGTCGGGGAGGAACCGGTCGGTGATGTAGCGCTGCGACAGCGTGGCCGCGGCGACGATCGCTGAATCGGTGATCTTCACCCCATGATGCACTTCGTAGCGCTCCTTCAATCCTCGCAGAATGGCGATCGTGTCTTCGAGCGACGGCTCGCCGACGTAGACCGGCTGGAAACGCCGCTCGAGCGCGGCGTCCTTCTCGATGTGCTTCTGATACTCGTTGAGCGTCGTCGCGCCGATGGCCCGCAACTCGCCGCGCGCCAATGCCGGCTTGAGCATGTTCGAGGCGTCCATGGCCCCTTCCGCCGCCCCGGCGCCGATCAGCGTGTGCAGCTCATCGATGAACAGCACGACGTTTCCTTCGCTCTCCTCGACTTCCTTGAGCACCGCCTTGAGGCGGTCTTCGAACTCGCCGCGATACTTCGCCCCGGCGATCATCGCGCCGAGGTCGAGCGCCACCACGCGCTTGTTCTTCAGTCCCTCGGGGACGTCGCCCTCCACGATGCGCCGGGCCAGTCCTTCGACGATCGCCGTCTTGCCGACGCCCGGCTCGCCGATCAGCACCGGATTGTTCTTCGTCCGCCGCGAGAGCACCTGGATCACGCGCCGGATCTCCTCGTCACGGCCGATCACCGGATCGAGCTTGCCGCGCCGCGCGAGCTGGGTCAGATCGCGCGCGTATCGCTCCAGCGCCTGGTACTTGTCCTCCGGGTTCTGGTCGGTCACCCGCTGCGTGCCGCGGACGCTCTGCAACGCCTGCAGGATCGCCTCGGCCCGGACACCGTGGCGGCCGAGAATGCGCGCGGCGTTGGAGTCCTTGGCCTGCGCGATCGCCAGAAGGAAATGTTCGGTGGAGACGTACTCGTCCTTGAACTCGTCCGCCGACTTGAAGGCATCGTCGAACACCTTGCGCAGCGCCGGCGACACCATCGGCTCGGCCGAAGCGCCGCCGACCTTGGAGTACTTCGCCACCTCGGCCGCCGTCTCGGCCTCGACGGTTGCCGGATTGAGCCCCAGCTTGTTGAGGATCGGCGCGACGACCCCCCCGTCCTGCCGCAGCAGGCTGATGAGCAGGTGCTCCGGAGTCACCTCCGGATTCCCCCCCTCCCGCGCCAGGTTCTGCGCCTCGACCACCGCTTCCTGCGCCTTGACCGTCAGCTTATTAAAATTCATGATCCCTCCGGGGACGGGGTCAGGTCTTGAATTTGGTATTTTCTCCAGGAAGTGGAACCGGTCACCTACCTATTGTAGAAAAGACCAAATTAAAGACCTGACCCCATTTCCTAATGTGAAAAATTTGCCGGCCATTCCGGGGAGGGGGGTTTGGGGGTATGTTGTCGCGCGAGATGACCGCAGAACCGCTCCATGCAGTGACTCCCGAAAGCGCGCTGTTCGAATCGATCCTCGAACTCATTCGCCGGACATCGACGCAACTCCCCGACGACATCGTCCGCGCGGTAACCAGCGCCCGCAAGAACGAGGCCGAGGGATCGAACGCCGACGTGGCCCTGAACGTGATCGGCTGCAACATCGGACTGGCGCGCGAGAACTCGCTGCCGCTTTGCCAGGACACCGGCTCGATCCTCTTCTACGTGCACACGCCGGTGGGATACGACCAGCTCGAGTTCCGCGATATCGCCACCGACGCGGTGCGCGCGGCGACGAAAAAGGGCTACCTCCGCCAGAACAGCGTCGACAGCATCACCGGCAAGAACACCGGCGACAACACCGGCCCCGGCGCTCCGGTGTTTCACTTCCAGCAGTGGCGCGAGCCGCGCGTGGAGGTCAAGCTGATGCTCAAGGGTGGCGGGTGCGAGAACATGAATGCGCAGTACTCGCTGCCCCACCCCGAGCTCGGCAACCGCGATCTTTCCGGCGTGGAGAACGCCCTGCTCGACTGCGTGCTGCAGGCGCAGGGACAGGGCTGCGGCCCGGGGATCCTCGGCGTCTGCATCGGCGGCGACCGCGCCACCGGGTACGAGCACGCGAAGGAGCAACTCCTTCGGTTGCTCGACGATGTGAATCCCGATGCGACGCTCGCCGATCTCGAACGCCGCGTCGTCGACAAGGCGAACCAGTCGGGCATCGGACCGATGGGATTCGGCGGCAACACGACGCTGCTGGCCTGCAAGATCGGGAAACTCAACCGGCTGCCGGCGTCGTTCTTCGTCAGCATCGCCTACATGTGCTGGGCATACCGCCGCCGCGGCGCAGTGCTCGACACGCAGGGGAACGTTTCGAAATGGCTCTACTGAAGATCAACACTCCGGTCGACGAAGCGACGATCCGCTCGCTGCACGTCGGCGAGACCGTCTCCATCAGCGGCCGGCTCTACACCGGCCGCGACGCCGTGCACCAGCGCCTGCATCAGGGAACGAAACCGCCGGTCGACCTGCGCGGGCAGATCCTCTACCACTGCGGGCCGGTGATGGTGAAGGAAGGCGACCGGTGGGTCTGTAAGGCCGCCGGGCCCACGACGTCGTCTCGCGAAGAGCCGTACGAATGGGAAGTGATGCGCGACTACGGCATCCGCGGAGTGATCGGCAAAGGCGGGATGGGAGAGAAGACGCT
>DATFUW010000297.1:0-4450 GCA_035260605.1 Thermoanaerobaculia bacterium
AACATCGTGCAGACCGCTGGGTCGGCCGGCGAGTCGATCGCCTTCGGCGTCGGTGTCACCATGCCGGCGATCCTGATCCTCGGCTTCGATCTCGAATTCACGCGCGTCATGCTGGTCGCGGTCCTCGGCGGCCTGCTCGGCATCCTGATGATGATTCCGCTGCGCCGCGCGCTCATCGTCGCGCAGCACGGCGTCCTGAAATACCCCGAAGGCACCGCGTGCGCCGAAGTGCTCAAGGCAGGCGCCTCGGATGCCTCGATCGCCGCCTCCTCCGCGACGGCCAAGCGCGAGATGGAGGCCCTCGGCGGCGCCACGATCGGAGCCAAGACCATCTTCACCGGCTTCGGCATCGGCCTCGTTTACAAGAGCGCCATGGAAGCCTTCCGCGTCTGGAAAGACACGCCGCAGAGGATCTTCGGCCCTCCGTACGACGCGGCATCCGTCGCCGCGGAGATCTCTCCCGAGTTGCTCGGCGTCGGCTACATCATCGGTCCGCGGATCGCCTCGATCATGTGCGCCGGCGGCGTGCTTGCCTACCTCGTGCTCATTCCGGCCATCAAGTTGTTCGGATCGGGACTGCTCACGCCGCTCGCGCCGGAGACCCGGATGCTGATCCGCGATATGGGTCCCGACGACATCCGCAACGCGTATGTTCTTTACATCGGGGCGGGAGCCGTTGCTGCGGGCGGCATCATCAGCGTGGCTCGCTCGCTGCCGGTCATCTGGCACGGCCTGAAAGAAGGCCTCAAGGACTTCCGCGGCGGCTCCGCGGCGCGCGCCGGGATGCAGCGCGTCGACAACGATCTGTCGATGAAGTTCGTGCTCGTCGGCATCATCGCCCTGATCGTGGCCATCTCTTTCTCCACGCCGCTCTATGTCGGCGGGACGGGATGGGAGGCGCGGCTCGCCGCGGCGGTCCTCATCGTCGTCTTCGGATTTCTCTTCGTGACCGTCTCCTCGCGGCTCACGGGCGAGATCGGCTCGTCGTCCAATCCGATCTCCGGGATGACCGTGGCCACGCTGCTGCTCACCTGCCTCATCTTCGTGGTCCTCGGCTGGACCGGCAGCAACTACTTCGTCACCGCGCTCTCCATCGGTGGGATCGTCTGCATCGCCTCGTCGAACGGCGGGACGACATCACAGGATCTGAAAACCGGATATCTCGTCGGGTCGACGCCGAAAGCGCAGCAGGTGGCCATTCTCATCGGCGCGCTCTTCTCGGCCATCGTCCTCGGACCGATCCTCCTCGAACTGAACAAGGCCGGCTCGGTCTATGTCCCGGTCCAGCACACGCCGGCGGGATACACCGCCGGGCATGCCGATCCGAACCGAAGGATCGACGTCAGCAAAATCGGGAAACAGGAGCACGTCTGGGGACAGCAGGGGAACAAGGATAAGAACCTCTATTACGTCTGGTACCGCGAAGATCCGTCCGGCGGGAACTCCGAGAAGTACCTCGTCGACGCGAACGGGCGGCTGGCGTACTACGTTGATCCCGGGATCAATGGCATCTTCAAGACACGTCCGAACGGCGAGAAGCTGACCAAGTTCGACGCGCCGAAGGCCACGCTCATGTCCTACATCATCAAGGGCATCCTCGGCAGCAAATTGCCGTGGGGACTCGTGCTGCTGGGGGCCTTTATCTCCATCGTCCTGGAGATGTCGGGGATTCCTTCGCTGGCATTCGCGGTCGGTGTCTACCTGCCGCTGTCGTCGTCATCGCCCATTCTGATCGGCGGGATGGTGCGGTTGGCGGTCGACAAGTGGATCGCCAAGAAGTATGCCGGCGCGAATCTGACCGACGAGCAACTGACTGCCGAGGGCGACAAGAGTCCGGGCGTGTTGATGGCTTCGGGATACATCGCCGGCGGAGCAATCGCGGGGATCATCATCGCCCTGGTCGCTGCCGCGCCGTTCATGTCGGCATTCAACGAGAAGATCGAGTTGTGGTCGAAGCACAACCCGTTCTACACGGGGCCGGACTCGAACTGGCTCGCGTTGATCCCGTTTGTCGTTCTCGTCCTGCTGCTCTATCTGACGGGACGCGAGATCATCCTCGCCCGCCGTAGAGCTGCGCCAGTCACAGAGTGATCCGTCTTCGCTCGCCGGCGTTCCAGGTGGCCGCCACGCGGCGCGCGCGCCAGCGAGGCAGCGTGCGGGCGGTGAGGACGCACAGCAGGAGCACGGCATTCATCGCCGCCAGGACGAGCATCGTCTCGTGCCGGCCGAGGAAGGGGACGTGCGCGTCGGGCCACCGGACGAAGATCGCGTTGACCCCGGCGAGGAGGAGAAGGTCGAACACATCGCGGACCGCGGCCCGGCGCCGCGCTCGGGCGACGATCCGGCGCGAGTCGGTCACGACCCGCGGCGGCACAGCGGCCTGAGCCACTCCCGGCAGCAGATCGGCCCTTCGCATACCCACCTTCCGACAACCCCCTCCCTTCAAAAATTCCAAATAACTATTGGGGGTCAGGTCTTTAATTTGGTATTTTCTACAGTGGGTAGGGGAGATGCCCCCCATGATGCGGCGCTGCGACTCACATCGTGGAAGCCCTCGCTCGTGATTCAACTGGGCAACTGCAGCAGGTCAGCGACTTTTCTACCGATCGTAGAAAATACCAAATTAAAGACCTGACCCCCTACCGGAGGCGGATGGTTTGGGCGATGTAGTTGCCCGACGCGTCGCGATAGGCCTTCAGTACGAGGGAATCCCCCGCCTTGAGGCGGGCGGCGGTCGTCGTGCCGCCGCTTTTCGTCCGGACGATGAAATCGTCGACGACGTAGACGGGAATCATCGCGCCGCCCTGCGTATCCCGGACCACGAGTTGCGCGCTGTCGGCCAGCGATTGCGAGACGGTCCCGTAGATCGTCACGGCTCCGAGGGGTGCTGACTCGACCGGCGGCTCGGCCGGCGCGGGCACTTCATCGAGAAAACGGACCGTGCTGGCGACGAACGTGTCGCCGTCGTAGTTTCCGCTCAAATCCAACCGATCGCCGGTCTGCAGATCAGCGGCGCGAATCCGCTGCCCCGTCGTGTCCTCGGCGTTGGTCAGATCGACGGTGACCGTCCCGCGATTGCTGTCGACGCGAACTCTGTCGTTTGCGCGGTCGATGTCGATCACTCTCCCGGTGAGCGCTCCGACTTGCACCGCCGCGCCGCCCGATTCCTGCGCAGACTGCACGACGGTGATGGTACGCGCGCGGACCTCGCCCGTTGCGGGGCCGCTTTGCGGCTCGACACGGATGCGATCGCCCGGTTCGAGGTTGCTCGTGTGGTACGCAGAGTTCCGATAGTAAACGGGTGTGGCATTCGTCACGCGTACGGTGATCATGCGACGCTGGTCCGTCTCCATGACGATCCGCCCTTCATCGGCGTTGACCTGCCGCACGATGCCTTCGACCGGTGTGGCGGGCTGCGGCGGCTGCACCTCGGTGCTCCCGCTGACGGTCGGCGGCGAAATGCTCGTCGGCGGGCGCGTCTGCCCAACCCCCGTCTGGCTCGCCGGTACGGGGCGGCCAAGCAGCGTCACGTACGCGGCCGACAGCACTCCCTCACCAGCACCCGTCCCACGGACCTCGACGCGATCCCCCACTCGTACGTTCGCGAACCCCGCGCTCCCGACGAAGATCTCCGGCGCATCGTTGATCGTTCCGCCGAAGCCGTTGTACTGCGTCGAGATGGCGTCGGTGTAGACCATGACCGCCGTCGCTGCCTCGGCATCCGGCTGCAGCCGGAACCGATTGGTCGCTGCACTGACGCTCGTGACGGTACCGATCATCGCGCCACTCAGCCCCTGGTGAACGTCGGCGCCTGTCCGCCAGGGAGCACCTTCCTGTCCGGAAGCGGAGACAGCAATGAGGACAAATCCCACGAGAACGGCGGACCTGCGGAGCATAGCAACCTCCTGTTTTCGTATCGGCGCAAACGGCGCGCCAGCTAGGAAGATGAACGATTCATCACTTCGCGCCCGGCGATCCAGGCGCTCTGAACAACGCGGTCGTCGCCCATGAAAATGAGCCCAGCGAGGAGGTCCTCGACGTTGGCCGCCCGGCTGCTGCGCAGCGAGATCAGCGGCGTGGCCTCCAGGTCGAGCACCAGGAAATCGGCCGACTTCCCGGCCTCCAGGCTCCCGGTTTCATTCTCCAGCGACAGCGCCCGCGCGCCGCCCAACGTCGCCAGATACCAGCAATCGAACGGGCTCAGCGAGACATTCTGCACCTGCTGGACTTTGTACGCGTCGGCCATCGCCGTGAACATCGACGGCGTCGTTCCTGCGCCGATGTCGGTCCCGAGCCCGACGGTCACGCCCGCCTCGAGCACGTGGTGCAGGCGAAAGAGGCCGCTGCCGAGGAAGAGGTTCGAGTTCGGACAGTGGGCGATGCGCGCTCCGCGCCGGCTGAGAAGATCGAGCTCCTCTTCGGACAGATGGACGCCATGCGCGAGCACGGT
>DATFUW010000298.1:0-4499 GCA_035260605.1 Thermoanaerobaculia bacterium
CGGTTCGATCTCCGCGCGGAGGCGCGTCAGCGTATATCGATGGATGCGCGCCAGCAGGCGGCGGTCGCACCAGTCGCCGTTGCCGCGCAGGACGACGCCCTCGGATTCGAGTGTCAGCAGGGCGGCACCGGCCTCCGATTCGCCGATGCCGAGCGACTCCCCGAGGGATGCGGCGGTCATCGGGCCGGTCACCGTCAGGCGCCCGCGCAGGAGCTCCACGATCGCTTCTTCGCGCGTCCACGATTTCGCGCGCGATCGCGGCGCGGCGAAATCGACCGGCTGGGGATGGATGGACAGCAGTTCGGGCAGGCGCTCCGCGGCGACCCAGAGCGGCGACGGGGCGCCGCACTCCAGAATGCCGGCCCGGCGTGCGATGGCCAGCACATCCGCCATCGCGCGCGGCACCTCGTCGTCGAGGAGAAACCCGGCCGTGAGGAGCGCGTCGTGCAATTCGTCGGGATCACGCGGATCGGGTCGCGCCTCGTCGCGCACGCGCTCGATCGCGCTCTCGTCCAGCATGCCGGAGCGCCCGGTGTAGACCGCTTGCGTGCGGCGCTCCTCGAGCGGCGCGTCGTCGAGGAACTGGAACGGCCGGGCATTGACGATGTCGTGCGAGAGCGGCGATGGTTCGACGGTGTCGCGGGCTACGCATTCGATGGCTCCGCTGTGAATCCGCTCGAGAACGCGCGCCAGACCCTCGAAGTCCATCGCCTCCTCCAGGCAGTCGCGCACTGTCTGATTGACGAGCGGATGATCGGGGAGCTGGCGGTCTCCGCTGAGGTTCTCCGCGCAGGCGGCAGCGTCGGGAAAGACCGCGGCCATCAGATCGTCGGCCATGGCGCGCTGCAGCGGGGCCGGGATCCGCTTTCCGCCGCGATTGCGTGGGATGGCCAGCGACACGGTCGTGTTCCAGCGCCACCGCGTCGGAAACACGGGGGCGACCAGAAAGGCCTGCACTAGGATCTCGCGTGCCGTCGCCGGATGGAGATAGCGGAAGACGTCGGCCAGCGGGAACGAATGCTGCGGCCCGAGTGAAAGCAGCACCGCGTCTTCGGTAGCCGCGGCCTGCAACTCGAAGTTGAACTGTCGGCAGAAACGCTTGCGGAGCGCGAGACCCCAGGCGCGGTTGATGCGGCTGCCGAACGGTGCATGCAGGACGAGCTGCATGCCTCCCGACTCGTCGAAGAAGCGTTCCGCGACGATCGTCTCCTGCGTGGGGATCGTGCCGAGGGCGCGTTCAGCATCCGTGAGATAGGAGACGATCTCCTGCGCCGCCGGTTCGGGAAGCCCGGCGGGATCGAAATGCCCGCTGCAGACGTCGCGGCGGAGCTCGCTCACCGCGCGCGACAGCTCGTCGCTGCGTGCCGGCGCTTCACCGAGCCAGAAGGGGATGTTGGGCGGCGCTCCCCTGGCGTCGGCCACGCGCACCGTCCCGCTCCCGACCTGCAGAACCTGCCACGACGCGTTGCCAAGCTGGAAGACGTCGCCGGCGTTACTCTCGATGGCGAAGTCCTCGTTCAGCGTGCCGATGAATGTGTCATTCGGCTCGAGCAGCACGCGATAGTCGGCGACGTCGGGGATCGCGCCGCCGGAGGTGATGGCCAGCATCCGCGATCCGCGACGCCCGCGGATCCGCCCGTTGACCTCATCGCGGTGCACGAGCGCGCCGCGCCGGCCGCGCCGCGTGGCGAATCCTTCCGACACCATGGCCAGCACGGCGTCGAACTCGGAACGCTGCAGATCGCGATACGGCCACGCGCGCCGCACCAGGGCGAACATCTCCTCCTCGGAGCAGTCGGCGCACGACGCCTCGGCGACGATCTGTTGCGCCAGCACGTCGAACGGCGCGTCGTGCACCACGATCCGGTCGAGCTCGCCGTCCCGCACGGCCCGCAGCAGCGCGGCGCACTCCACCAGATCGTCGCGCGAGATCGGGAAGAGCCGCCCGCGCGGCATGCCGAACACCGTGTGTCCCGAACGCCCAACCCGCTGCAGGAGCGTGGCGATCCGGTGCGGCGATCCGATCTGGCAGACGAGATCCACGTGCCCGATGTCGATGCCCAGCTCGAGCGACGCGGTGGCCACGAGCGCTTTCAGCTCGCCCGATTTCAGACGCCGCTCCGCCTCGAGCCGCGTCTCCTTCGCCAGACTCCCGTGATGCGCGGTGACGGCATCCTCGCCGATCCGCTCGGCCAGATGCCGCGCCGCGCGTTCCGCCATGCGGCGCGTGTTGACGAAGATCAGAGTCGTCCGATGCCCGGCGATGAGCTCGGTCAGCCGGTCGTAGTACTCCTCCCACACCTCGTTCGACAGGACCGATTCCAGCGGCGAGCGCGGCATTTCGATCGAGAGGTCCATCTCCCGTCGGTGCCCCGCGTCGATGATGGCGGTCGGGGCGCCGCCGGCGAGCCAGCGCGCTACGAGATCGATCGGCTTCTGCGTGGCCGAGAGTCCGACGCGGTGCAGCGGCGCATCCGCCACCTGCTCCAGGCGCTCGATCGTCAAAGCCAGATGCGCGCCGCGCCGCGTGCCGATCACGGCATGGATCTCGTCGACGTTCACCATCCGCGCGGTCCGCAGCATCGCCCGGCTGCGCTCCGCGGTCAGCAGCAGATAGAGCGACTCCGGCGTGGTGACGAGAATGTGCGGTGGCGTCCGCAGCATTGCCGCGCGCTCGCTCTGGGTCGTGTCGCCGGTGCGCACGGCGGCCGTGATCCGCGGTGCCTCGATCCCCATCTCCTCGGCGAGTCGGCGGATGCCTTTGCGCGGCTCGGCGAGGTTCCGATGAATGTCGGCGCTGAGCGCTTTGAGCGGCGACACATAGACGATCCGAACCTCGTCGGGAAGCGGCGCGGTCAGACCTTCACGGAAGAGGTCGTCGAGCGCGCTGAGGAATGCGGCGAGCGTCTTCCCCGACCCGGTCGGCGCGGCGATGAGCGTCGGGCGGCCTTCGCGGATCGCCGCCCACCCCTTCACCTGTGCGAGGGTCGGTTCTCCGATCGTTTCGGAGAACCAGCGCCGAACGGCGGGATGGAATGCATCGAGGGCCATGGAGCGGTGAACAATGATCGCACCGTTCGTTCATCCTGTGCGGCGCAGAGAATGCTCCCGGGCGGGCGTGGGGCGGGCGCAATCGCCTGCCCCACACCGGGTAGAACGCTCATCCAGCCACGGGCGCGGTCCGGACGGCGTCGGCGTATCCATTGAGGATCACCGGCCAGCCGCCGTCGGCACCGATGGACGTGCGCACTTGCTCAGCGTCGGCACCGAAACGCTCGAGGTTGCGGTGCTCGAGCATGACGCGGGTGCGGCCGCTCCCTTCGGGCGTGAAGGTGACCTCGACTTCGGTGAGCAGATCGGGGTCGTACTCCCAGTTCGCATCCAGTTGCCATCCGAGGACCACGCGGCGCGGCGGCTCCCAAGAGAGCACTTTTCCCCAGAGGCACTCGGAACCGTCGACACCTCGCTCGAGCCAGCGCCCGCCGGCGTGCGGCTCGAGGACGATGGATTGCAGCTCCGATTTCCCGATGTGATGGGTGGCGGGCCACCACGTTTCAGGACGGGTAGTGAAGACTCGGAATGCCCGTTCGACGGGCGCCTCCACGACGATCTCTTTGCGGACGGGTTCAATCGGTTTCATGCATCGCTCTCACTTTCTGCCGCGGCCTTGAACGCGGCCAATGCCATTTCCCAGTGACGGTCGAGGTAGGTGCGCATCGCGGCGACCGCCGAAGCGTTGACGAAATAGACATGACGCCGTCCCTCGACCCGGACATCGACCATCCCGGCGTCCTTCAGCACTTTGAGGTGCTGCGATACGGCGGGGCGGGTGACGGGGAGACGTTCGGCGAGCTCGGCGACCGAAAGCGACTTTCGGGCGAGCCGTTCGAAGATCTTGCGGCGGGTCGGATCGGCGAGCGAGGCGAAGGCGTCAGATGGGTTAGTCATTACTTACCGTTAGCGAATGCTAACCCGTCGTTCGGCGCTTGTCAAGGGGGTGCTCCCCGGCTGGTCCGCCGATTGCGATAGGCTCAGATTGCTGTTCATCATCCCAGTGGGAGGTCAGATGAAGAAGAGCAACAAGTTAGCTCTCAAAATCGCCGGAATTTCCGCCTTATCGCTCTTGATGTCGGTGTCCGCTTTTGCGGAATCCCGTCACTTCGGGAGGTCGCACAGCTCGGGACGCTCCGTCTCGTCGCGCTCGTCGCATTCCACGTCGAGTTTCCGCGGCCGAGCCGGAAGCTCACGCGGCTCGCGAGGGCCATCGAACTCGTACCGCGCTCCATCGAATTCGTACCGCGCTCCATCGAATTCGTATCGCGCGCCATCGAACTCGTATCGCGCTCCATCGAATTCGTATCGCGCGCCCAGCTCGCGCGGGCGCGTTTCTCCCGGCTGGCGCGGCTCTTCGGGTTCGTATCGCGCGCCCAGCTCGCGCGGGCGCGTTTCCCCCGGCCGGCGAGGGCCGTCGGGTTCGTATCGCGCTCCCGCTTCTCGCG
>DATFUW010000299.1:0-4069 GCA_035260605.1 Thermoanaerobaculia bacterium
CATCGGGTGCGCGTACGCCGGCGCCGCGGCCTCACTTTCTTCTCCATCGCGTGCCGGCCGGCGTGTCCTCGAGCAGGATTCCCTGGGCCAGGAGCGCGTCGCGGATGCGGTCGGACTCGGCGAAGTTGCGCGCTTTGCGCGCGGCATTGCGCGCGGCGATCTGTTGCTCGATCGCCGCTTCGAGCGCCTCCTCCCGCTTCGGGAAGATGTCGAGGACCGGATCGACCTTCATCAGCGCCGCGCGGATGCCGGCGGCGTCGGCGGCGGAGATCCGCCCCTGATCGATCGCCGTGTTCGCGTCGCGGATGAGGGTGAAGAGGGCGCCGAGCGCGCCCGCGGTGTTCAGGTCGTCGTCCATCGCCTCCTGGAACGCGGCGAGAAACGTTCCGATCAACGGATCGCCCTCCGCGTCGGCGTGCGCGGCGTCATGCGGCGCGGAGCGCGAGACCTCGTCGAGCCGCAGCAGGAAGGACTCGATCCGCTCCAGCGCCTTCTTCGCGTCCTCGAGCGACTGCATGCTGAAATTGAGCTTCGTGCGGTGCGGCACCGACAGCAGCGCGTAGCGCAGCGCCAGCGGGGCGTAGCCCATCTCGACGATTTCCTTCAGCGTGTAGATGTTGCCCAGCGACTTGGACATCTTCTGCTGATCGAGAGCCAGGTGCTCGCCATGGATCCAGTAGCGGACGAAGGGATGACCGGTGGCTCCTTCGCTCTGCGCGATCTCGTTCTCGTGGTGGGGGAAGATGAGATCGACGGCGCCGGTGTGGATGTCGAACGATTCGCCGAGGAGTTCCATCGACATGGCGGAGCATTCGAGGTGCCAGCCGGGGCGGCCCTCGCCGACGGCGGTCGACCACGACGGCTCCCCCTCCTTTTTCGCCTTCCAGAGGACGAAATCGCGGGCGCTCTCCTTCTCGTATTCGTCGGTTTCCACGCGGCTGAAGGCGCTGTTCCGGTCGACTTCGATGCGCGACAGCTTCCCGTAATTCGGGAACGACACGACGCGGAAGTAGGTCGAGCCGTCGGCGCTGTAGGTGTGCCCGTGCTCGTTGAGCCGCTCGACCAGCCGCACCATCTGCGGGATGTACTGCGTGGCGCGGGGATAGGCATCGGCCGGGCGGATGCGCAGCGCGCCGAGCGCCTCGTGGAAGGTACCGATGAATGGGGCGGTGTAGGTGAAGATGTCCTGCCCCGCGGCCAAGGCGTTGCGGATGATCTTGTCCTCGACGTCGGTGATGTTCATGATCTGCGTGACGGCGTAGCCGCGCCACTGCAGATAGCGGCGCAGCAGGTCGCTCCAGAGGAACGTCCGCAGGTTTCCGATGTGCGGGCGGTCGTAGACGGTCGGCCCGCAGGAGTACATGCGCACGCGGCCCGGCTCGAGGGGAATGAAGGTCTCCTTCTGACGGCTCAGCGTGTTGTACAACTTCAGTTCGGACATCGCGGGGCATTATAGAGTCGGGGGCCATCATGCTTGGGCGCCAGGAGTTCGCGAAGGAATTCGGCCGCAACGCGGTGATGGGGATGGTGCATCTCGAGCCGCTGCCCGGGGCGCCGTTGTACGGCGGGTCGATGGGCGCGGTGATCGAGGCGGCGCTGGCGGACGCGCACGCGCTCGCCGAGGGCGGCTGCGACGCCATGCTGATCGAGAACTTCGGCGACCGTCCCTTCTTCAAGACCGCCGGTCCGGAGACGGTGGCGGCGATGACCCGCGCCATCGGCGAAGTGATCCGGGAGGTGACGCTCCCGTTCGGCGTGAACGTGCTGCGGAACGATCCCGCGGCAGCGCTGGCGATCGCCGCGGCGACCGGCGCGCGGTTCATCCGCGTCAACGTGCACAGCGGGGCGATGCTGACCGATCAGGGGGTCATCGAGGGGCAGGCGGCGGAGACGCTGCGGCGCCGGAGCGTGCTCGCGACGCACGCGCTGATCTTCGCCGACGTCCTGGTCAAGCACGCGGTGCCGCTCGCGCCGGTCGACGACGTCCGGGCGGCAAAGGACCTGCGCGAGCGCGGCCTGGCCGATGCGGTGATCATCAGCGGATCCGAAACCGGTGGGGCCGCCGACGTGTCGCGCTTCCGGAGGATTGCTGCCGCGCTCGACGCGCCGATCCTCATCGGCAGCGGCGTCAGGGTGGAGAACGCCGCGGAGTGGAGCGATGCCGACGGGGTGATCGTCGGAACCTCGCTCAAACGCGGCCGCCGCACCGATGTGCACGAGGTCGCGCGCGTCGTGCAGGCGGTCAAGCGGCGCTGATCATGGGGAAAAAAGAGATTCGTGTCGTGCACGTGCCGCGCTGGGCGACGGTCGCGCTGCTGCTGCTCGTCTCCGTGGCCATGGCATTGTCGGTCGACCTGCTGTCGGGCCACGCCGTGCGCCGCCAGCCGTCGTTGCGCGACATCGTTGCCGCGGTCCGCCTGCACGACCGCGGCACCACGGCGGTGCTGGCCACGACCGCCCCGGCAATCGCCGATGCGCTCATTTTCGTGCCGTGGGGGTTTCTGGCCTTCCTTTCCTTCGACCGGCCGGGGCGTTCCCGCGCGGCCGTCTATGCCATCTGCATCGGAGTGGGCGTGGCATTCGCATTGGGACTGATCACATGGCAGGAAATGCTCCCCACGCGCGTCATCGCGTGGCAGGACGTGATCTGGAACGCCGCGGGCTGCATGGCCGGCGCCGCGCTCGGGCATGCGCGCAAACGCGTCCGCGTTCGCTTCGAATAGGGGATCGACGATGATCCTGGTGGTGGAAGACGATCCGCAGGTGGCGCGCCTGATCGCGCTCGTTTTGCAGCGCAACGGCCACCGGTGCGAGGTCGTCTCCGACGGACGCGCGGCGCTGGAGCGCGCGCGCTCGGGCAGGCCGTCGATGATCTTCGCCGATCTCACCATCACCGGGATGAACGGCGAAGCGCTCTGCAGCGCGCTGAAATCCGACGAGAAAACGCGGCCGATCCCCTACATCGTGCTGTCCGGCGACCGCGATCTGGAGCAGAAGGCCCGCCAGTGCGGCGCGGACGACTTCATGGGCAAACCTTTTGAATTCCCCGATCTCATTCGACTGGTCGAGAAATATGCTGGAACGGAAAGCAGAAATACCCGCTGAGTCGCCGGCCGGGACCGATCCCGTCAGCCGGCTGATGGCCCGCCTGCGCGAGGAGGGGTTCTCCAGCGATCAGTCCGAGGAGGATTTCGAGCAGTACGGCGAGATCATCTTCACCCGCCCGGAGAAGATCTCCTTCGCCAGCGGCGAAACGGCGTTCATTTTCACACGCGTGAACGAGCTGAACGAACGGATCGTGCGGCAGACCTCCGCCAGCGTGGTCAACACCTACCGCGCCCGCCGGCCGATGCAGAAGGCGCTGTCGGTCCTGCAGTCGACCACCGTCTACCACTGCCTCGTGGCCGATGGAGACCAGCCGCGGAGCGAGCCACTGACGAACTACGTCACGCGCAGCGGAGGAGCGACGATCATCCCGGTCATCTTCATCCCGGAGATCAACGAGGTGGTCTACCCCGACGTCGAGGAGAAAGCCGCATCGATCCGCCCGCGCATCGAGTACCTGCAGTACCTCCTCGGCGAGCGCCGCGAGCCGGTGGACATGCACCGGACGACCGTGCAGGCGTTCTACATCTCGCTGGCCGTCGTCGCGCTGCTGGTCATCGCGGTGGGGTTCTCCTTCATCCGCTGATAGCATTCCCCCCGTGAGCGCGGTCGACCAGCGTCCCCCCGACGACATCAACTCCGACCTCGGGTTCGGCAGCGTCGTGGCGCGCGAGAGCCGCCGCCGGCTCCTGAACCGCAACGGCTCCTTCAACGTCCGCCGCGAAGGGCTGAACGTCTGGCAGACGCTGTCGGTCTATCACTATTTCGTCAGCATCACCTGGCCGCGTTTCTTCCTCTGGGTGGTCGGGTTCTATCTCGCGGTCAACTCCCTCTTTGCCAGCGCGTACCTCGCCTGCGGCGATGACGCGCTCACGGGATTCGCAGCCGCTTCGGGGGTGAAGCGATTCGGGATCGCGTTTTTCTTCAGCGTGGAGACGATCTCCACGATCGGCTACGGCAACAT
>DATFUW010000300.1:0-12067 GCA_035260605.1 Thermoanaerobaculia bacterium
TCAGATCCGGGCTTACAGCAGCGGGGGCGGCGCATGCGGAACGCTGGCCGCGACCGGCGACGATCCTCCGGTGCCGAACGCCGGACCGGACTACTCGATCCCGCAGAGCACGCCCTTCACGCTCACCGGCTCGGGCAACGATCCGAACGGCGACACGCTGACGTATGCCTGGGAACAATACGACCTCGGTCCGGGGATCGGTCAGCCGACGCCGACCTACTCGGGTCCTCTGTTCCGTTCGTATCCGGACCGGGCGGTGGCTTCGCGGACGTTTCCGCCGATGTCCGCGTTGATCAGCGGCGCAGCGACGCCGTGGGAAGTGCTGCCGGGCAGCAATCGCGATCTCACGTTCCGCCTGACCGTCCGCGACAACCACGGCGGATCGGACTACGACACGACTGTCGTCCACGTCAACGGCGCTCCATTCCGAATCACCGGGCCGAGCGGCTCCGTCCAGTGCGGCATGCCGTCGACGCTGACATGGCAGGTCGGCGGGTCGACGGATCCGAACGTGCAGGCCCTGATGTCGACGAACAACGGCGGCGCTTTCCCGGTGACGCTCCTGGGCAGCACACCGAACGATGGTTCCGCGCCGTTCAACGTCCCGCAGCAGACGCTGACGAATCAGGCGTGGATCCGGCTCGCTCCGCTGGGCAACATCGATTTCGCGCTCCAAGGGCCGCTGTCGATCGTCGACACGCTCGCGCCGGCCGTCACCGCGCCGGCGAACCTGAGCCACATCGAATGTACGCAGTGCTCGCCGCGTGGAGCGTCGCCCGCCATCGGCGCGGCCACCGCGACCGACGCCTGCGATACCACGCTTTCGATCTCCAGCAATGCGCCGGCCGTCTTCCCGCTGGGAACGACCAATGTCACCTGGAGCGGGCGTGACGACAGCAACAACATCGGCACCGCGGTGCAGACGGTCCAGGTAGTCGACACCACGCCGCCGACGATCGCGGCTCCGGCCAGCGTGACGGCGGAGTGCACCGGGCCCTCGGGCACTCCGGTGCCCCTCGGCACGCCGGCTGTCGGCGACGTCTGCTGGTGCTCGCAGGTCACCGTCGGCAACAACGCTCCGGCCGTCTTCACGCTCGGCACGACGACCGTGACGTGGCAGGCCACCGACGGCAGCGGCAACAGCAGCACCGCCGTGCAGAACGTCACGATCCAGGACACCACGCCGCCCGATCTGTCGGTGTCGGTGAGCCCTGCCGTGCTCTGGCCGGCGAATCACAAGCTGGTGGCCATCCACGCCGACATCGCGGTGAGCGACATCTGCGACAGCGCCCCGACCGTGACGCTCGTCGCCATCACCAGCAGCGAACCCGACAACGGACTCGGCGATGGCGACACGCCGATCGACGTCCAGGGAGCGGCGTTCGGGACCGACGACCGCGACTTCCTGCTGCGCGCGGAACGGTCGGGACTCGGCATCGGCCGGACCTACACCATCACGTACCAAGCGCGCGACGCCAGCAGCAACATCACCGTGAAAGAGGTGACGGTCAGCGTCCCGCGGTCCCAGCGATAGTCCTTCGATCGGGTCCGTGCCCGCCGGGGCACGGACCTGAGTATCCTTGGCGCGTGGGCGCGCGCATCGAAGACTTCGAGGTGGGGCAGCACGTCACGCTGACGAAGACTTTCTCCGAAGACGACGTGCGGCGGTTCATCGAGATCACCGGCGACACGAACCCGCTGCACGTCGACGCCGAGTTCGCCGCCCGCACGCAGTTCGGCCGGCGCGTGCTGCACGGCATGCTGACGGCTTCGATGCTCTCCACCATGGTCGGCATGCTGCTGCCCGGTACGGGCGCGATCTACCGTTCGCAGACCATCCGGTTTCTTCGGCCGGTCCACATCGGGGACACCGTCACCGTGCATTTCGTGGTGCGGTCGATCGACCGGCCGAAGCGGCGCCTGGAGATCGAATCGTGGATCGAGAACGCGGACGGCGAGCGGGTCCTCGACGGCGTCTGTGAGGCCGGGCTGCTGCGCGAGCCCTGAGGAATTTGCGGGGCCGGCCTCGTGGCCGCCCCGCATCGAAGAGTCTCTACTGCGAGTTGACGTTGTGGACGACGGTCATGCTCTGCGCCAGGAAGTTCGATCCGCCGAGGTTCTGCACCTGGACCTGGATCACGTCGCCCGGCTGCAGGTTCGTGACCGGATAGAGCTGGCCCTGATAGTTGACCTCTGCGTTCGCGTTGTACCGGATGGTCATCGCGTTTCCCGCATTCGTCTGGAAGCCGGAGATCCACTGGCTGTTGTCCAGGCTGATCGTCTGCGTCGACGGGTCGACGAACCGTACCGTCCCCTGAATCGTCGAGACCGGAGAGGTCGTCGACGTCGGGTATTGATTCGGATACTGATTCGGATACTGATTTGGATTTGGATAGGACGAGGCCATTCCGCTCCGCACGTCGTACGTAACGTTCATCGTCTGCGCGATCAGCTCGCTTCCCGACTGCGTGGCGCTGATGGCGACCTGATCGCCGCGTTCGAGGTCTTGCGGACGGTAGTTTCGTCCCTGGTACGTCAGCGTCGTGTTGTTGTCGTAATAGATCCGGACGGTGTTGCCGTATCCCGCGCCGGGGTTCAACCCACTTGTGTAGTTGGCATTCGTCAGTAAGATGGAGTGATTGGAAGTGTCGACCGAGTCGACCGTTCCATTCACCGTGTACGTCCCGTTGTTGGTGCCGGTCCCGAAGATGTCGCCGATGTTGCGCGACGATCCGCAGGCGGCCGCCAGCAGCAGAGCGAACACGGCTGCAGCAAGTCCTTTCAATTTGTTCATCGTCTTACCCCCACACTGGGTTTGAGCAGAAAATGTGCCGCAAAACACTCTTGCTCTGGCTCTTCACCGGAATTCTGGCCGCGGCGGCGCCGCTCCGTGCACAGGACGATTTCGAGATCCAGGTCTACGGTTCGGACACGGTCCCGAAGGCGTTCACGATGTTCGAGCTCCACAGCAATTTCGCGCACGACACGCACGCGGTGCACGAGACGGTGGAGATCACGCATGGGTTCGCTCCGTGGTTCGAGACCGGGTTCTACATTTTCACGACCGAGGGGCAGGGGAAGGCCTGGAAGTACGACGGCAGCCACATCCGGCCGCGGGTGCGGGTCCCGGAAAGCTGGGGCTGGCCGGTCGGCGTGAGCCTGTCGAGCGAGTTCGGATGGGCGGACCACGAGTTCTCGTGGGAGCTGCGCCCGATCGTCGATGAGACGGCGGGGCGCTGGTACGCGGCGTTCAATCCAGCGCTCGAGGACGGGCGCCATTTCGCCCCCGCGGTGAATGTGAAGTACGACGTGACGCCTCGGCTTTCCGCGGGATTCGAATATTACGGTGCGGAGCACAGCCAGCAGATCTATCCGGCGATCGATCTCAATCTCGGTCCCGACTGGGAGTTCAATGCCGGCATCGGGCTCCCGCTGACACACGACACCGAAGGGACGATCTTCAAAGTGATCCTCGGCCGGCGGGTGGGCGACCGCTCGTTCCTCCGAACATTCCTTCCACGATGAGCGGCAAGGGATCCTCTGCAATCGTTGCCGGGGCGGCCGGCGTGGTACTCGTGGCCACGACGTTCAAGGTGTTCGATCTCGACCGTTTCTTCGTTCCGAAAGAGCTGCTGCTGCACGCCCTGGCTGCGATCACGGCGCTGATTCTGTTCGGAAAGATCCGCGCGGCGATCGGCACGCGCGTCGATCTCCTGCTGCTCGGATTTCTCGCGCTGTCGGTCGTTTCGGCGGCGCTGGCGCAGAATCGCTGGGTCGCGTTCCGGGCCGTGGCCATCACCGCCTCGAGCATCCTGCTCTTCTGGTCGGCGCGTGTCAGTCCGTCGCGGCCGGTGCTCGCCGGCGTCGCGGTGGCCGTCGTTCTCGCGGCGGCGACTTCGCTGCTGCAGGCCTACGGCGTCGATCTGGCGATCTTCTCCGAAAACCGCTCTCCCGGGGGCACGCTCGGCAACCGCAATTTCGTCGCGCATGCGATCGCATTCGGATTCCCGATCCTTCTTTTTTTCGCCGCGACGGCGCGCCGCGTCATCGTCCCGTACCTCGGCGTGACGATCGCCACTGCCGCGCTGGTCCTGACGCGTTCGCGCGGCGGATGGCTCGCGGCCGGAATCGTCGGGCTGATCTTCATCTCGAGGCCGACGCTCCGCTTCGCCGGCGCGCTGCTCTTTGCCGGGTTCGGCGTCGCCGCCGCGGTGCTGATCCCGAATACGCTGCACTGGCGCAGCGACAACCCATATCTGCAGAGCGTGCAGAACATCGCCGAATTCGAGCACGGCAGCGGGCGCGGACGCCTCGTCCAGTACACGCGGTCGATGGTGATGGCGGCGCATCATCCGCTGCTCGGCGTCGGGCCGGGCAACTGGCCGGTGGAGTACCCGGACTACGCGGCGCGGCGCGATCCGTCGATGAACGACTCCGAGGCGGGGATGACGTTCAATCCGTGGCCGAGCAGCGACTGGATCGCCTACGCCTCCGAGCGTGGCGTCGCCGTCGTGCTGCTCGCGCTCGCGTTCCTGGGGCTCGCCTTCGGCGGATCGGCCGACGCGAACACGACGCTGGCCCTGCTGGGCGTCATTGCCGCAGCGGTTCTGGCCGGGGCGTTCGATGCCGTGCTGCTGCTCCCGGTCCCTGCGTTTCTGGTGTGGACGTCGATCGGCGCGCTCGGCGCCAAGCCCGAGGAGCCGCGCCGGTCGATGGGGGCCGGAACGATGGCCCTCGCTCTGGTGATCGTCGTCGCCGCGGCGGGAGCGGTGCGGAGCGGCGGACAACTCGCGGCAATGGAGCTCTACGATTCGCAGCCGCTCCGAGCCGCGCGTGTCGATCCGGGCAATTACCGTATACAGTTGCGGGCTGCGCGTATCGGAACTCGCAATGAACGGTGCGAACACGCGCGTGCGGCGCATGCGCTCTTCCCGAGCGCCGAAGCAGCGCGCCGGCTGGAGCAGGCATGCAGGAAATGACCATGACCATGCGCCCGATCGGGTTCGTGCGGAGTCCGTTTCACGACACTGTTGACGTCCCGAAAGGCCTGGGAACGAAGCATGAGGCGGAAGGCATCCTGGAGATCGCCCCGGAGTACGCCGCCGGACTCCAGGATGTCGAAGGCTTTTCGCATCTGTACATCCTCTGGGTCTTCGACCGTGCCGGCCAGTACACACTGGTCGGCACGCCACCGACCGACGACCGGCCGCACGGCGTCTTCGCCACCCGTTCGCCGCGCCGTCCGAACCCGATCGGCCTGACCGTCGTCGAACTCCTCGGCCGCGACGGAGCGCGCCTGCGCGTGCGCGGCGTCGACATGCTCGACGGCACGCCGATCCTCGACATCAAGCCGTACCTCTCGAGCATCCCGGACGCGTCGCTCAAACGCGGATGGCTCGCGGAAGCTGAAGCCCGCAGCGCGAGACGATGAAAGGAGTCTGATGATGCGCCGCATTCTCGTTGTTCTCCTCGCTGTCGTGTCCGTTCCCGCGGCAGCCGCCAATTGGAAGGTCGTGGCCGGGGCTCTCGGACGCTCCGGGGCCGAGCTTCCGGGCGGTGTGTACAAGGTCGGATTTCCGCGCACCGATCTCGAGGTCACGCTCGACGGGGTCCGTCTCCGGCCCGCATTGGCCCTCGGATCGTGGGCGGCGTTTCGGGGCAGCAGCCCCCACACGATGGTCATGGGCGATCTCGTGCTGCTCGAGGACGAAGTCAACCCGGTCATCTCCGCGCTCCAGAGCGGCGGAATCGAGATCACGGCCGTGCACAACCATCTTCTCCACGAAACGCCCCGTGTCGTGTACGTGCATTACGCGGGGAGAGGAAGTGCGGTGCGGCTGGCCACGGTGCTGCACGACGCGCTGGCGCTGACACGCACGCCGATCCAACCGCCGGTGGCGGCGCCTCCTGCCGGAGCAATCGATCTTCCGGTTTCGGAGATCGAACACACGCTGCGCGGCGCGGGGAAAACGAATGGAGGCGTGGAGCAGTTCGCCTTTGCGCGCGCAGAGACGATCACCGACAAGGGGATGACCGTGCCGCCGTCGATGGGGACGGCGACGTCGATCAACTTCCAGCCGACGGGCGGCGGACATGCGGCCGTGACTGGCGACTTCGTCCTGATCGCCTCCGAAGTGACCCCGGTGCTCCGCGCGCTGCGGGCCGGCGGGATCGAAGTCACCGCGCTGCACACGCACATGCTCGACGAGCATCCGAAGCTCTATTTCATGCACTTCTGGGCGAACGACGACGCCGTGAAGCTGGCGAAGACGCTGCACACGGCCCTCGACCGCACCCGCCTGCGGCGTTAGCCAATGGAGGCCGTCTTCCGCGCGCGCGGGATCTCGAAGATCTATGCCATGGGCGAGGTGGAGGTCCGCGCGCTGGAGTCGGTCGACCTCGATCTCTACGAGCGCGAGCTGGTCGTTCTCCTCGGGCCGTCGGGCAGCGGAAAGTCGACGCTGCTCAACATCCTGGGCGGCCTCGACGTTCCTACGAGCGGGTCGGTGATCTACCGCGATCACGACCTGACCGCGGCCAGCGACAGCGACCTCACGCGCTACCGCCGCGAACACGTCGGGTTCGTCTTCCAGTTCTACAACCTGATCCCCAGCCTCACGGCGCTGGAGAACGTGGCGCTGGTGACCGACATCTCCGAACATCCGATGCCGCCGCGCGATGCGCTCTCGCTGGTGGGGCTGGCGGAACGCCTCGACCATTTTCCCGCGCAGATGTCGGGAGGAGAGCAGCAGCGCGTGGCCATCGCCCGGGCCATCGCCAAGCGCCCCGACGTCCTGCTGTGCGACGAGCCGACCGGCGCGCTCGATTACACGACCGGCAAGCTGGTGCTGCTGGCCATCGAACGCATCAACCGCGAGCTCGGCACGACCACCGCGGTGATCACCCACAACGCGTCCATCGCGGCCATGGCCGACCGCGTCATCCGTCTTCGCTCGGGCCAGATCGTCGACGTGCATCGCAACGAGGCGCGCGTGTCGCCGGATCATCTGGAGTGGTGACGTGCGGGCGCTGAACCGAAAGCTATTGCGCGACGTCGTCCACATGCGCGGGCAGCTCATCGCCGTCTCGCTCGTGGTCATGTGCGGCATCGCCATGTTCATCACCATGCGCGGAGCGTATCGGTCGCTCGTCGTCTCGCAGAGCGTCTACTATCGGCAGTTCCGCTTCGCCGACGTCTTTGCGCACCTGGTGCGCGCGCCGCTCGCCGTCGCCGGCGACATCGCGCAGATCCCGGGCGTCTCCCAGGTCGAACCGCGGATCGTCTTCGATGTGACGCTCGACGTGCCCGGGCTCGCCGAACCGGCCACCGGCAGACTCGTGTCCATCCCCGAGGACCGCCATCCCGCGCTGAACGACATCCACCTGCGCAGCGGCCGCTGGATCGATCCGTCGAGGTCCGACGAGGTGATCGTCAGCGAGGCCTTCGCCGGCGCGAACCACCTGCAGCCCGGATCGAAGATCGCCGCGGTGATGAACGGGCGCTGGCAGCCGCTGACCATCGCCGGGATCGGACTCTCGCCGGAGTTCGTCTACGAGATCCGGCCGGGCGGGATCTTTCCCGATCCCCGCCGCTTCGGGGTGCTCTGGATCGGCCGCAAGACCGTCCAGAACGCATTTTCGATGGAAGGGGCGTTCAACGACGTGACGCTCGCGATCTCGCACGGCATGCGCACCGACGACGTCATCGACAAGGTCGACCACCTCCTCGCTCAATATGGCGGTACCGGCGCCTACGACCGCGAGCAGCAGCTCTCGAACCGTTTTCTTTCCGACGAGATCAAAGGCGATCGCGCCTCGAGCACGATCGTGCCGTCGATCTTTCTGGGCGTCGCGGCATTTCTGATCCATATCGTTCTGTCGCGCCTGGTCCAGACGCAGCGCGATCAGATCGCGGTGCTCAAGGCCTTCGGCTACTCGACGTGGACGATTGGATTGCACTACCTCGGCATCGCGCTCGTGTCCATCGCCGTCGGCTCGCTGCTCGGCGTCGCCGTCGGAGTCCGGCTGGCGATGGCCATGGCCACGCTCTACAAGGACTTCTTCCACTTCCCGGTGTTCCTGCTCGAGCTGCAACCGTCGCTCTTCGCCACGGGGATCCTCATCAGCGCCGGCGCGGCATCGGCGGGCGCGCTGCTGTCGGTGCACGCGGCGGTGACGCTTCCGCCGGCCGAGGCCATGCGCCCCGAAGCGCCGCCGCGGTTCCACGCCGGCATTGTCGAGCAGTCGCGGATCTTCCGCGCTCTCTCCGCCGAGACGAAGATCGTGGTGCGCAACCTCCTGCGCCGGCGGATGAAGTCCGCCCTCTCGATCCTCGGCGTCGCGCTCGCCGTGGCCATCCTCGTCGTCGGCCGCTACACGTTCGATTCCATCGACTACCTGATGCACGTCGAGTTCGGACTCGTCGAGCGCGCCGACGTCACCGTGCCGTTCGCGCTCCCGCGCGGCGCGACCGCGGTCGATGATCTTCGCAGCTATCCGGGGGTGCTGCGCGTCGAGCCGTTCCGCGCGGTCTCCGTGAAGATCGAGCACGAGAATTTTTCGCGGCGCACCGGCGTGACCGGTCTCGCGCCCGGAAGCTCGATGCATCGGCTCATCGGCAAACACGGAGAGGTCTACGACGTTCCGCCCGAAGGGCTGGTGCTCAACCGCGAACTGGCCGACCTCCTCCACGTCAGGGCCGGCGACCGCGTCACGCTGCACGTGCTCGAAGACACGCGGCCCGTGGCGGAGATCCGCGTGTCGAAGATCGTCGATGAAATGCTGGGGATCGGCGCCTACATGGATCTCGACGCGCTGCACCGGCTGATGGACGAGGGGAACGTCGCCTCCGGCGCGTACATGACCGTCGATCCACTGTCGATGCGCGGCATTTACGAACGGCTGAAGGAGACGCCGGCGGTCGCAGGCGTGACGATCCGCCGCGCCACGATCGAAGCGTTCAAGCAGACGATCGCCCAGAGCCAGGCCATCACCAACATCTCCATGGTGATCTTCGCCATCGTCATCGCCGCAGGAGTGATCTACAACGGCGCGCGGATCGCGCTGTCCGAACGCAGCCGCGAGCTGGCCAGCCTCCGCGTGCTCGGCTTCACGCGTGCGGAAGTCGGACGGATGCTCATCGGCGAGCAGGCGCTGCTGACCCTCGCCGCCATCCCCGCCGGGTTCGCCCTCGGCTTCTGGCTCTGTTCGCTCTTGACGAAGGCCTACTCTTCGGAGCTCTATCGCATGCCCCTGATCGTCAGCAGCGATACGTATGCCTTCGCTTTCGGCGTGGTGATGCTTGCCGCCGTGGGGTCGAGCATGATTGTGTTACACCGCATCCGACATCTGGATCTGGTCGAGGTACTGAAGACACGGGAGTGAGCACCGCGGAGCCGCGGCTGAGACGCGATGACGCTGAACAAACGCACCACCCTCTACATGGCCATCGGCGCGGCGGTCGTGATCGCGCTGATCTTGGCATTCCGCCCGTCCGCCCTCCCGGTGGAGACGGCGCACGTGGAGCGGGCGGCGATGATGGTGACGGTCGAGGCACGCGGACAGACGCGCGCCGTCGACAGCTTCGTCGTCTCCGCGCCGGTCGCCGGAAATCTCGAACGGATCCCGTTCCGCGCGGGCGACCTCGTGCAGCAGGGCCAGGTCGTGGCGCGGATCGCTCCCTCGAGCCTGGGCGCTGTGCCAGCGCGGCAGGCCACGGCGCAGGTGCAACAGGCCGAGGCCGCGGTGACGCAGGCGGAGGCGGCGCTCCAGCGCGCGCGCTCGCAGTCGGCGCTGGCATCGAGCGAGGCGCGGCGCATCGAAGCGCTGCACGCACAGGGGATCGCCTCGAAGGAGCAGCTCGATCAGGCGCAGACCGCGGCGCGCTCCGCGGCGCACGACGTGCAGTCCGCCGATGCCGCGGTGCGGCAGGCACAAGCGAACCTCACCGCCGCCCGGGCCGCGCTGCTGCCGCTCCACCCCGGCAATGTGGCGCTCGTCGAACTGCGCGCGCCGGTCACCTCGCGGATCTTCAACATCCCCGAGCGCAGCGGCCGCGCGATCGTGCCCGGCGAGGCCATCATGACCCTCGGCAATCCGCATCGGATCGAGGCGGTCATCGATCTGCTGTCACAGGACGCGGTCAAAGTCCATTCCGGCAACCGCGCCTGGCTCATCGACTGGGGCGGCGATCATCCGATCGAAGGGACCGTGAAGACGGTCGAGTCTTCCGCCTTCACCAAGATCTCCGCGCTGGGGATCGAGGAGCAGCGGGTGCACGTGATCGTCACCATCCCCGAGCCGCCGCCCACCCTCGGCGATGCCTATCGCGTGCAGGGGAGGATCGAGGTGTGGAGCGCGCCGAACGCGCTGCAGGTGCCCATCGGTTCGCTCGTCCGCTTCGGCAACGACTGGGGCCTCTACGTCGTCGACGGCGGCCGCGCGCGCAAGCGAGTCATCCGCATCGATCATCGCAACGAGGACACGGCCGAGGTGCTGTCGGGACTGAAACCCGGCGAGGTCGTGGTCGTACATCCGGGCGACGACGTGAGCGACGGAGTGCGCGTCCGTCAGCCAGCATCATGACCAGCGAGCCTTCCGAACGCGATTCCCAGGTCCTTCCCCGGCTGGCGATCGCGGTCGTCGTTTTCCTCTGTCTCGCGAAGTTGCTGCTGCACGTCTTCACCAGCGTGCGTCATTACGGCTACTTCCGCGACGAGCTCTATTCCCTCGACATGGCGCGGCACCTCGACTGGGGATACGTCGACACCGCGCCGCTGATCGCCGTCTACGCGAAGATCGCGCTGTGGATGGGCGGATCGCTCGCGGCGCTCCGGATTCTTCCGGCCCTCGCGGGAACGGCGCTCATCGCATTATCGATCGCGCTCGCCCGCGAGCTGGGTGGCGGGCGTTTCGCCCAGCTCCTTACCGGCCTCGCCGTCCTGTTCGCTCCCGGGATCCTGGCCACGGACAGCCTCCTGACGATGAACGCCTTCGAGCCGCTGTACTGGATGGGATGCGTCTTCGTCCTCGCCAGAATCGTGCGCACGGGCGATTCGCGGCTCTGGATCTGGTTCGGTCTCCTCGCCGGGCTCGGCCTGGAAAACAAGCACTCCACACTCTTCTTCGGGGCCTCGGTCGTCGTGGCGCTGCTGTTGACGGAGCACCGGCGCGAGTTCGGGCGCCCCTGGATCTGGATCGCGGGGGCGATCGCTCTGGCCCTCTTCCTGCCGAACCTGATCTGGCAGATCCGCCATCACTTCCCGACGCTCGAAGACCTGGAGAACGTTCGCAGAGAAGGGAAGAACGTCGTCCTCGGTCCGCTCGACTTCCTCAAACAGCAGATCCTGACGATGCACCCGATTCTTTTTCCGGTGTGGCTGAGCGGCGCGATCTGGTTTCTGCGCGATCGCCGCTGGCGCGTCCTCGGCCTGACGTTCGTGGTCTTCTTCGTCCTCATGGAGCTCAGCCACGCCAAGGACTACTACCTTTTCCCGATCTATCCGATGCTGTTCGCGGGAGGCGCGGTGGCCATCGAGCGGTGGACGTCGTCGCGTGCCGGGGCATGGCGGGTGGCCATCGTCTCCATCGTGGTGATCACGGGAATGGCGTTGGTTCCGCTGGCCACGTGGATGCTTCCGCCCGGGCAGTACATCGCCTACACGAACGCCATCGGGTTTCATCATCAGAAGGAAGAAGTGGGGCACGCCGGGCCATTGCCGCAGCCGATCGGCGATCAGTTCGGCTGGCCGGAGCTCGTGCACGATGTCGCCGCGATTTACGATTCCCTTCCGCCCGCGGAACGGCGCACGACCGGCATCCTGACCGGCAACTACGGCGAGGCGGGCGCGATCAATCTCTTCGGTCCTGCGCTCGGACTGCCGCATGCGTACAGCCGGCATCAGAATCACTGGTACTGGGGCCCGCCGCCGGTGTCGTACCAGAACTTCATCTTCCTGCAGTTCGATCGCGATACCGTTCAGGACAACTGCGCATCGTGGCAGGCCTTCCCGCATTTCGTGAAATACGGGATGGGGGAGGAGAACACTCCCATCTACCTCTGCCGCGG
>DATFUW010000301.1:0-4615 GCA_035260605.1 Thermoanaerobaculia bacterium
CCTCGATCGAAGGATCGATCCTGCAGATGGTGAATCACGGCCTGTCGACCGGCGCGCTCTTCCTCCTCGTCGGCGTCATCTACGAGCGGCGGCACACGCGGCAGCTCGCCGACTACGGCGGGATCGCGCAGACCATGCCGCTCTACGCAACGCTCTTCGTCATCGCCATGCTGTCGTCCGTCGGACTGCCAGGACTCAACGGGTTTGTCGGGGAGTTCCTGATCCTCGCCGGCACCTTCCAGACGCACCCCGCGGCCGCAGTGATCGCCGCCAGCGGCGTGATCTTCGCCGCGATCTACCTGCTCTGGCTCGTCCAGAGCGTGTTTTTCGGACCGGTGACGAAAGAGGAGAACCGCCTCATTCCGGACATCGCATGGAACGAGATCGCCGCTCTCGTGCCGCTGGTGCTCTTCATGGTGTGGATCGGCGTCCACCCGAATACCTTCCTGAACAAGATGACGCCCAGCGTGCAGGAGGTCATCAACAAGGTCCAGAGCGGCGGCGAACGGGGGCAGATGATGCTGACCGAGAATGCGGCGCGCAGACTCCTAGCGGCCAGCGGGGTGAAGCCGGCCGCTTCACCAGCCACGGGTGCCGGCCGATGATGACCCTCCATCCCCTGATCGAGGCCGGATGGGTGAACGCCATCCTTCCCGAGCTGATTCTCAGTATCGGTGGCCTGTTCCTGATCCTCTTCTCGGCGTTCCTGCCGCGCCTCCGGGGAGCGACCGCACCGCTCGCGCTGATCGTCTTCATCATCGCCGCACTCTCCGAGCGGATGGTCGTCGGCGGTACGTTCTTCGGCGGCACGTACGAACTGAGCGCCATTACGCGGATCTTCGACATTACGTTCTTCCTGGCGGCCATGCTGGCCACGCTCTTCGCGCGCGAGTACCTGGAACGCGAACAGATCGAGAGCGGCGAGTTCTACGCCCTTCTGATGTGGGCCACGGTCGGCATGATGATGATGGCCAAGGGTCTCGATCTTCTGATCGTCATCCTCGGTCTGGAGTTGCTGTCGATCTGCATCTTCGTGCTCGTCGGCTACCACCGCCGCATCGCGATCTCGAACGAAGCAAGTCTGAAGTACTTCCTCATGGGCGCGTTCGCCACCGGCTTCATCCTCTATGGAACGGCGCTCTTCTACGGCGCCACACGATCGACCAACTTCGCGGCCATGGGCAAGGTCTTCGCCACCGCCGATCCATCCGATCCGCTGCTGACCATCGCCTTCGTGATGCTCGTCTCCGGACTGGGATTCAAGCTGGCCGTTGCCCCGTTCCACGGCTGGGCGCCCGACGTCTACCAGGGCGCCCCCTCGCCGGTGTCCGGATGGCTGTCCGTGGCACCGAAGGCCGCGACGCTGATCGCCCTGATTCGTCTGTTCGCGGCAATGACGCCGCTGCTCGAACACGGGGTCTGGCTGAAGATGATCGCTGCCTTGTCGATCCTGTCGATGATCGTCGGCAACGCGGTGGCCATCGCCCAGCGCGACCTCAAGCGGATGCTCGCCTACTCCGGAATCGCTCACGTCGGCTACATGCTGATCGCCCTGCTGGCCGTCGGCGAGGAAGGGGTGGCGGCCATCGCCGTCTACACGATCACCTACGCCCTGATGAACATCGGCGCCTTCGGCGTGGTCTCCATGCTGGCGAAGAACCAGAACGACCCCCAGACGCTCGACGACGTCGCCGGTCTCGGATTCCGTCATCCGTTCTTCGGTCTGGCGCTGACGGTCTGCATGTTTTCTCTCTCGGGGCTTCCGCCGACTGCCGGATTCATCGCCAAGTTCTTCATCTTCAAGACGGCCATCGACTCCGGGCACATCGCCGTCGCGATCATCGGCATCCTGACGAGCATCGTGTCCGTCTACTACTACCTGCGCGTGGTCTACTACCTCTACATGAAGGAAGCGCCGGAAGGGACGGCGGTGCCGATGCACGGCATCTTCGCCACGGCGGCGCTGGCGATCTCGATGCTCGGGATCTTTCTGATCGGCATTTTCCCGACGCCGCTATTTGAGCGCGCCGGGGCGGCTGCACGCGCGATGCTCCACTGATCCGGCCATGGCCAACCGTCACCCCCTGCCCGAGCGCGACGCGATTTCCGAACTGACCACCGGCCGCCTGTCCGTCTACGTCCGTTGCCTCAGTTACCTCGAGTCGATCCGGCAGAAGACCGTCTCCTCGGCCGAACTCGCGGAGCGCTTCCACCTGAATTCCGCGCAGATCCGCAAGGATCTCGCCTGCTTCGGCGAATTCGGCACCCGCGGTGTGGGATACGACGTATCGCACCTGAAGGAGCATCTCGTGCGCGAGCTCGGCATCGACCGCAGCCGCCGCGTGATCATCGCTGGGGCCGGAAACCTCGGCATCGCGCTGGCCGACTATCGCGGCTTCAACGAGAACGGATTCGAGATCGTGGGACTGGTGGACGTCGATCCACGGAAGGTCGGCCGCACCTCTCGCACCGGGGTTCCCGTCTTCCCCTACTCGAATCTTTCAGAGATTGTGAAGCGGGAGCACGTCGAGATCGGGATCATTGCCGTTCCCGCGGAAGCCGCCCAAACCGTGTACGACCATCTCCTGGAGGCGGGGCTGACGGCCATCCTCAATTTCGCTCCGGTCCAGCTGCGAGCCGAGGGGAGCGTGAAGGTGCGCAGCGTCGATCTGCGCATCAACCTCGAATCGCTCTCGTTCTTTCTCAAGAACGTCGAGGACGGGCCGCCGTAGGACGTCATTCTTGTGCGGCGGCGAGTGCCGCAGTCATCCTTTCTTCGAGCTCGCGCACAGCCGATTCGAGCAGCGGCAGGGCCACCGCAGCCTGCTCGAAGTCTCCCTCCTTGCCGGCGTGTTCGATGCGCACCGCGGCATCGAGCGCCTCGCCGATGCCGAAGTTGCTGATCGCCCCTTTCAGCGTGTGGGCGCTGCGGAACAGCTCGGATGCGTTGCGCTGCGCCATGGCGTCGCGCATCGAATCGATCAGGCGCGGCGACTGCGAGAGGAACGCGTCGCGCACGCGCGTGAGCAATTTCACGTTTCCGCCGACCGCATCGAGGATCGCGTCGCCCTCGGGCTCCGGCGGCTGACCGCGCAGGACGGCGGCCAGCCGGTTCTGCGTCAGCGGCTTCGTGAGGATCCCGTCCATCCCCGCCCCCGTGCAGCGCTCGCGCTCGGCCTCGTCGGTATGCGCCGTCAGGGCGATGACCCGCGTGTGATGCCCCCGCTCGAACGCGCGCAGGCGCCGCACGACCTCGGTCCCGTCCATCTCCGGCATCTGCACGTCGATGAGTGCCAGGTCGAAGGCCCGCGCCTGCAGCAGGCGCAGCGCCTCGGTGCCGGTCGCAGCCGTGGCCACACTGTGTCCCAGGCGCCGCAGCGCTTCCGAAGCGAATTCCAGATTGACCGGGTGATCGTCCACCACCAGGACCGACTGCGGCCGGTCGTTGTCGATGCGCCGCTCGAGCGTGTACGACATCCGGCGGTCGATCACTCCCACGGCGACCGCGACCGCCTCCAGGAGTTCCCGCTCCCCGACCGGCCGCCTCACCGTCACCGTCGGCACCACGACGGTCGAAAGCGGCGAGACGATCTGCACCACCGGCACGGGCGAAATCCATGGCGTCGATGCCAGCGTCGGCGCGTCGATGATCACGCAGGAGAAGGCCTCGCGGATCGACGGCTGCAGCGCGTCGACGATCGACGCATAGGCCTCGACGGCGATGCCGTGCGCACGCAGGATCGCTGCCTCGATCTCCCGGCTCGTCTCGTACGGTTCGACGATCAGCGTGCGGAAGCCCCGCAGCGACGCTTCCCACGGCGGCGGGACGATCCCGGCAATCGAGTCGTACGCCACTTTGACCGTGACGTGAAAGACGGTCCCTTTGCCGGGCGCACTCTCGAACGTGATCTCGCCTCCCATGGCCTCGACCAGGCGCGAGACGATCGACAGCCCCAGACCGGTGCCGCCGTAGCTGCGCGAATGCGAACTGTCGGCCTGGGCGAACGGGTCGAAGATCGTGGCCTTCTTGTGTTCGTCGATCCCAGGGCCCGTGTCCTGCACCTCGAGGTGCAGCAGCAGGTCGGGGCCGGCGGCGCCGGCGTACACGCGCACCACGACTTCACCATTCGCCGTGAATTTGATCGCGTTTCCGGCGAGGTTGATCAGGATCTGTCGAAGGCGAAGCGGGTCGCCCCAGACGCGGTCCGGGACATCAGGGTCGATGAAGCATGCGCTCTGCAGACCCTTCTGCGCCGCGGTCACGCCGAGGGTCTTCATCGTGTCCGTGACGAGCTCGCGGACCGAGAAGTACACCGGCTCGAGCTCGAGCTTGCGCGCCTCGACGCGGGTGAAATCGAGAATGTCCTCGATGGTCGCCAGCAGCGACTTCGCCGAACGGCTGGCCATCTCGAGCTGGAGCCGCCGCTCGACCGAGGGCTCGCTGTCGCTGGCCAGTTGCAGCATCCCCAGAATGCCGTGCAGCGGCGTGCGCATCTCGTGCGACACGTTCGCCAGGAACTCGCTCTTGGCGGCGCTGGCCGATTCGGCGCGGCGTGCGGCCTCTTCGAGCTCGGTGGCACGCAGCGCGGCCTACCGGGTCCGCGCATCGGCCGCC
>DATFUW010000302.1:0-2366 GCA_035260605.1 Thermoanaerobaculia bacterium
TTTCGCGCCAGCTCCTCCCACCGCCGCGTCACTCCCGCCAGAAAGCCGTCGCCGGCGGAAGCCGTCTCGTCGAGGATCTCGCCTCCGCGATCGCCGTAGTAACCGACGGCGGAAGCGCTGATGAACGCGCGGCCCGGCGCAGGGCGCCGGCGGATCGCATCCACCAGCACGGTCGTGGCATGCGCGCGGCTCTCCATGATGCGGCGCTTCCGCGCGGCCGTCCACCACCCGCCCCCGACGTTTTCCCCCGCCAGGTTGATCACCGCGTCGGCCGCCGCGATTTCCTCGGCAGCGTCCCAGCCGATGCCGCGGCCGTCGCGGACGTTCGCCGGATTGCGGCTGATCACCAGTACCTGGTCCCCACGCTCCAAAAGCCGCCGGACCAGCGCCGTACCGATGAATCCGGTGCCGCCGGCGATGGCTACGTTCATGGGCGCGATTATGGCAAAAAAAGCGCCCCGCCTGAGCAGGGCGGGGCGAGTGCGTCAAGAGGTAGGAGATCGGTTCTTTTCGCAGCGCTCAATCGATTGGACGGAACCGCCGCGGAAAGGTTACGCCACGCGGGAGCGCGCCGTGACGCGCAGCGGATCGGACGCCGCGCCGCGCTGCAGCGCCGCGAAGGCGATCATGGCCGCGTTGTCGGTGCAGTAGCGTTTCTCCGGAATCCGTACCGCGACGCCGCGTGCCGATCCCCACGCGGAAATGCGCTCGCGAAGCGTGCCGTTGGCCGCGACACCCCCGGCGATGGCCACTTCGGACGGGAGCGGCGGCCCCAGCGATGCCCAGATGCTCTCCAAACGGTCGAAGAGCTGCGCGAAAAGCGCGTCCTGAAACGTCGCGCAGAAGTCGGCGAGTCGGCGGGCATCGCTCCCGGCCCGAAGCTCCTCCCCGCGCGCCGTGCGGATGGCCGCGGCCTTGATTCCGGAATACGAAAAGTCGTTCGAGGCGTCTTTGAACTGCGGCATGCGAAACGGGAAGTGCTCCCGGTCGACGCGTCCCTCTTTCGCCAGCCGTTCGATCTGCGGCCCGCCCGGGTACGGCAGGCCGATGAACTTCGCGACCTTGTCGAATGTCTCGCCGATCGCGTCGTCGCGCGTGCGGTTCAGCATCGTCACGCTCCTCCCGTCGACGTCGTAGATCGACGAGTGCCCGCCGGAGATGACCATTGAGAGAAACCGCTGTGGAAGCGGGACCGCCGCTCCCTCACGCCGCAACCACGGCGAATAGAGATGTCCTTCGAGATGGTTGACCGCGGAGAGCGGCACACCGAGCGAATACGCCAGCCCCTGCGCGCCGGCGACACCAACGAGCAGCGCGCCGATGAGGCCCGGGCCCGACGTGACGGCGATCTCCTCGATCTCTCCCCATCCGGCGTGCGCCTCGGCGAGCGCCTGCGTGACGAGCGGAAACAGATGCTGCAGATGCTCGCGCGAGGCGATCTCCGGAACGACGCCGCCAAACGGGCGGTGGCGCTCGATCTGCGAGGCGATGAGGTTCACCCGCACGCTGCCGTCGCGGTCGAGCAGCGCCACCGAGGTCTCGTCGCAGGAGGTTTCGATGCCGAGAATCATTCCGCAAGTTCCTGGGTTGCCGTCTTCTCCGGTCCCCCTGCGCGGGCAACCCGGGGGCCATGTCTTTATAATCCCGCGCTCGTCCGATGAAAGAGGAACTGCCGACCCGCTACAGCCCGCCCGACTTCGAAGGGCGGCTCTACGACTTCTGGGAGAAGGGCGAATTCTTCGCTCCGCTCGTCGACCGCGAGCGCCCCAAGTTCTCCATCGTCATCCCGCCGCCGAACGTCACCGGACGCCTGCACATCGGGCACGCCCTGGTGAATACGCTGCAGGACATCGTCGTGCGCTGGAAGCGGATGAGCGGCTACAACACGCTGTGGCTGCCGGGGACTGATCACGCCGGGATCGCCACGCAGATGGTGGTGGACCGCGAACTGACGAAGCAGGGCATCTCGCGCTTCGACCTCGGCCGCGAGAAGTTCGTGCAGAAGGTGTGGGAGTGGAAGGAATCCTACGGCAACCAGATCGTCGAGCAGCTCAAGCGCCTGGGGGCGTCTGCCGACTGGACACGCCTGCGCTTCACACTCGATGAAGGGCTGTCGCGCGCCGTCCGTCACGTGTTCGTCCGCCTCTATCACGACGGGCTGATCTACCGCGCCCTGGCGATGGTGAACTGGTGTCCGTCCTGCCGCACGGCGATCTCCGACATCGAGGTCGAGTTCCGGGAACAGAACGACCACATCTGGGAGATCGACTATCCGGTCGCCGGCTCCGAACGGTACGTGACCGTGGCCACGACGAGGCCGGAGACGATGCTGGGCGACACGGCGGTGGCCGTGCATCCGGACGACG
>DATFUW010000303.1:0-3193 GCA_035260605.1 Thermoanaerobaculia bacterium
GGCCGTTGATGTACTTCGTGGTGGAGTGGACCACGGCGTCGGCGCCGAGGGAGATCGGGCGCTGGAGCACCGGGGTGGCGAAGGTGTTGTCGACGACGGTGCGCACGCCGTGGCTCCGTGCGATCCGGGCGCAGGAGGCGATGTCGGTCACCTTGAGCAGCGGATTCGACGGTGTTTCCAGCCAGAGGAGCTTCGTCTGCGGGCGGATCGCCGACTCTACGGCGGCCAGATCGCGGGTGTCGACGAACGTGAACTCCACGCCGAATTTGGCGAAGAACTTGGTGAAGATGCGCCACGCTCCGCCGTAGAGGTCCTGCGTGGAGACGACGTGGTCGCCCGCGCGGAGCATCGACAGCACGTTGTGGATGGCCGACATGCCGGTGGCGAACGCCAGGCCGAAGCGCGCGCCCTCGAGCGCCGCGAGGTTCTCTTCGAGCGCCTTGCGCGTCGGATGCCCGGTGCGGGAGTAATCGAATCCCCGGCTGACGCCAGGCTCGATCTGGGCGTAAGTGGAAGTCTGGTAGACCGGAACGGTGACGGCGCCGGTGCGCTCGTCGTTGGGCTGGCCGGCGTGGATCGCCAGCGTATCGAATCGGTAGGACATGCGTCCCCTCCTTGAATGTTCTTTGCGTGAGTGGAAGGCGAAACGTGCGGAGGGACCCGGGTCGAAGACCGCTTACGCGTCTGCGCCCGGGCGGCGCATCACCATTCGGCCCATCGGCATCGTGATGCGGTGCATGTTGGCGCGGGAGCGTACGCGCGCGGACGGTGCGGTGTCAAGCCGCGCCGTGGGAACGGCTCAGGTTTCCAGCCGCCGGAGCATCTCGCGCAGCGCTTCGACGATTTCGCGCTTGTCGACCTTCGGTTTGCGGAACGCGAGATTGAGGGTGAACGGAAGCGACTTGTCCTTGAACTGGAACGTGAAGTTCTTCGGGCGGCCGGCCTTCTTCGGCTCGGCCTTCGAGGCCGTCTGCTTGCGCAGTTCGGCGCGCGAGAGCTCCCCTGCCGCGAGATGCCGCAGGGCCTCCTCCATCGCCGGTTCGCTTCCGGCGCGCGCGATCTGCACGAGAATCGACTTGTTGGCTACGCCGGCCTCCCGGCACATGGCGCGGATGCGGTCGGGAATGTCGTTGATCAGCAGCGTCTCGGTCACGGTGGTCCGCGACTTCCCGATGACCTGGGCGATGCGGTCGTGCGTGTAGCCGAACTTCTGCTGCAGCAGCAGCAGCCCTTCGGCCTCTTCAAACGGAGTCAGGTCCTTGCGCTGGATGTTCTCGATCAGGGCGATCTCCAGCGTCTCCTGATCGTCGACATCGAGCTCGATGGCCGGAATCTCGTCCAGGCCGGCCAGCAGCGCCGCGCGGTAGCGGCGCTCGCCGGAGACGATCTGGTAGTGGTTCGGTTCCGTGGAACGGACGAGGATGGGCTCGAGCACTCCCTTCTCGCGGATCGAGGCCGCCAGTTCCTCGAGATTGCCGAGGTTCGTGCGCGGCTGCTCGGCATTCGGCTCGATCAGCGACAGCGGGATGAGCGAGCCGACGTGCCGTCCGCTGCGCCGCGTCAGCTCCTCGACGAAGTGCGCGTCATGGCGCATGGTGGAGCGGGATGGAAGGCCGCGCTTCAGGGACATGAGAACTCCAATGAATGAACGGTGAACCGATCACACACGGGCAAGAATCTCCTCACTCAACGAGTAGTATTCCATCGCTCCACGCGACTTCGGGGCGAAGGTGAAGATCGATTCCTTGTACGCGGGGCTCTCCTCGAGGCGGATGGACTTGGTGATCACGGTGTTGAAGAGCCGTTCGCCGAACACGCTCCCGATCTGCTCGTGGATGTCGCGCGCCAGCGTGGTCCGTTTGTCGTGCATGGTGATGACCACGCCGAGAAGCTGCAGGTTCGGATTGGGACGGGCCTTGATCTTCTCGATCGTCTCCAGCAGGTCGTCGGTTCCCTCGAGGGCGAAGTAAGACGACTGGATGGGGACGAGCACGTGCGTCGAGGCCACCAGGGCATTGACGGTGATCATGCCCAGGGTCGGCGGCGTATCGATGAGGATGTAGTCGTACTGCACCGCCGTGTCCTTGATCTTGTCCTTGAGTCGGAAGGGGCCGTCGAGCTCCCCGATCAACTTCGATTCCAGCTTGGCCAGGGCGATTTTCGACGGAGCCAGCGAGAGGTTTGGCACGGAGGTCGGCACGATCACGTCGGCGAACGACAGCTCCTCGCTGACCAGCACGTCGAACATCGACCGCGTGACCGAGCGCGGGTCGATGAAGCTCATCGTCGAGTTGGCCTGCGGATCGAGGTCGATCAGCAGCGTCTTGAACCCCTTGTTGGCCACTGCGGCGGACAGGTTGATGGCTGTGGTGGTCTTGCCGACGCCACCTTTCTGATTCGCGACGGTGATGATCATTGGGCCGTGAGGAAATTATACGGCGTCAGGCACGGGGCATCCGCTTTTTTCCCGGACGCCCGGCGCCGCTCGGTCACATCTTGTATTTTCCGAGGTCTTCGCTGTCGAGCTGCTCGAACCACTTCTTCACCTTCTCGTCCTGGTCCTCGCCGTCCGGGGTGATGGTCTGGGCCTGATCGAGCACTTCCTGAGCCACGAAGATCGGCGCCTCGGTGCGCAGGGCGAGGGCGATGGCGTCGCTGGGGCGGGCGTCCAGGTCGAGCGTGCGGCCGCCGGTGATGACCCGGATCTGGGCGAAGAAGGTCGAGTCGCGCAGATCGTTGATGACCACCTGGATCACGCGGGCATCGAGCTCCGAGATCATATTGCGCAGCAGGTCGTGGGTCATGGGGCGCGGCGTGGTCACGTTCTCGAGCTGCAGGGCGATGGCATTGGCCTCGAAGATGCCGACCCAGATCGGGAGGAAGAACTTCTCGTCCTCGTCCTTGAGCACCACGATCGGCGAATTCGACACCGGATCCAGCATCAGTCCTTTGATCGACATCGGAACGAGTTGAGTCATGCGACCGCCTCCCCGCGAAGCGTGTGGTGTTGTGCGTGATCGATGCGCACGCCCAGCATACTCCCTGGTGGCGTCGAGGGATCTGCGATGAAGTTCACCACGTAGTTGTCGTCCGTTCGACCCGACAGCATGGCCGGATCGTGTTTGCTCGGCCCCTCCACCAGCACGGGAACGACGCGCCCGCGATACGACTCCAGCCGATGACGCTGGATCCG
>DATFUW010000304.1:0-5798 GCA_035260605.1 Thermoanaerobaculia bacterium
GAAGCACGAGAAGTACGCCCGCGAGGCGGCGAAGCAGGGCGCCAAGGTGATGTGCTTCCAAGAGCTGTTCTACGGCCCGTACTTCTGCCAGGTCCAGGATCCGGAGTACTTCAGCTACACCGAGCACATCCCCGACGGGCCGACCACCAAACGGATGCAGGAGCTCGCCAAGGAGACCGGGATGGTGCTGGTGGTGCCGATGTACGAGGAGGACGAGCACACCACCGGCATCTACTACAACACCGCCGCGGTGATCGATGCCGACGGCACCTACCTCGGCAAGTACCGCAAGAGCCACATCCCGCACACCGCCCCCGGCTTCTGGGAGAAGTACTACTTCCGGCCCGGCAACCTCGGATACCCGGTGTTCCACACCATGCACGGAAAAGTCGGCGTCTACATCTGCTACGACCGCCACTTCCCCGAGGGGGCGCGCGAGCTGGGGCTGAACGGAGCGGAGATCGTCTTCAATCCGTCGGCCACCGTCGCCGGACTCTCGGAGTATCTGTGGAAACTCGAGCAGCCGGCGCACGCCGTGGCCAACGGCTACTTCGTCGGGGCGATCAACCGCGTGGGTTTCGAGGCGCCGTGGAATATCGGCGAGTTTTACGGGCAGAGCTATTTCTGCGATCCGCGCGGGCAGATCGTGGCCATCGCCAAACGCGATGAAGACGCGCTCGTCACCGCGGAGCTCGACCTCGACAAGATCCGCGAAGTACGGCACACGTGGCAGTTCTATCGCGACCGCCGGCCGGAGACGTACAGCGGACTGGTCAAGCTCTAGGGAAGCTCTGAACAAGTCCAATGGTCGTCGTTGCGGGCGCCGCCGCGTCGGATGCGAGCCGGGGCGACGCAGGCGATGCGGGGCCATCGTCGAGCAGCGACGGCGAAGCAGACGATGCGGCGCCGCCCGCAACCCGCAGGGCTGATGGCGGCCATCGGACTTGTTCAGAGTTTCCCTAGTGGACGTACGAGCGGCTCTCATCGCGATGCGCGGGCCAGCCTGAGCGCTTCCAGCGACTGGTAAGGGCCCCGGGCGAACTGTTCCACCGCGGCAACCATCTCCTCCGTCACCACGCGGTCGCGGCGCTCCCGGTCGGGCGCGAAGAGCCGAAGCGGCTTCTTGGAATCGAACCGGCTCGCCCGAAGCATGCGCTCGATGTCCGCATCGGAGCACGTTTGGCCCGCAAACGGAACGATCCGCTCCCACACGGCCGCCGGAAGCTCGGCGTAGTGGACGAGAAGCGTGGTCCGCGGGTCGTAGTCCTGCGCGACGAAAAGGCAGAACCTCGCCAGCACTCTGGCCCAGAATTCCGCGGGCCGGATTTCGGAATCGCCGGAATCGAGAAGCGCCTGCGGCAGTCCCGGCGGAATCGTGCCGCGCGTGCCACGCATGAGCGCGGAGACGACCTCCAGCGGATCTCGGTAGAGAACGATCCGCGGCACATCCGGAAATGCGTGCCGGAAGAGGGGCAGGTGGGCCGCACTCCGGCTGGTGAGTTTGATGAATACCGCCGACTGCCCAACGGCGCGCGGATGCGACAAGGCGGAGATGACGCATTGCAGGATCGGCGCGGTTGCGTCGGTATCGGGCCGCCCCCGCAACACCGTCTCGACGATGGCCGGCTCGGAGATCGAGAGGAATTGCGGCACCGCGCAGAGTGCTTGCGTCACCAGCGTGGACCCGCACCGCGACATGTGAAAGACGAATGCCGCGGGAGAGACCCGCGGGACGTTCAGCAGGTCCTCGACGGACGTCGTTCGAATCCTCTCCCCGTCCGCTCGCCGGAGGCGATCGATCGTCTGGTCGAAGAACGGATCGCGGAAGCGTTCGTCTCCCGCCCGACACCAGTCGACGAACGTCTCCTCGGCGCCGAATCGAATGCCGAACGGCACCCAGGCCGCGAACCCGTTCGTTCCATCGTGCCGCCGCGAAGTCGACAACGCGCCGAGGATACACGGACGGCCTGCAGCAGGGACCCCGTCACGCGATACTCTTCCCAGTCGAGATGCGCTTCCGTCCCTACGGCGACGCCGGAAACCTCCCCAACGTGATCGTCGACGGAGCGGCGACGACCAACACGCTCCTGACCCTGTCGCACTGGCCCCACAGCCCCACTCCCACCGCCCTCATGGCGGATACCTCGGCCGAGATCGTCTTCCGCTATCTCGACGCGCCCGCATTTCACGTTCCAGCCGACGTCGTCTCGAACAATCACTTCGACGAGGACGGCCTGATCGGCGTCTTCACCATGGTCGAGCCGGTCCTCGCACAACGGCATCGCGATCTGCTCATCGACACCGCCCAGGCAGGCGATTTCGGAGTATTCAAGGCGAGAGACGCGGCCCGCATCGTCTTTACCATCTCCGCCTGCGCCGATGCGGAGATGTCTCCACTGCCGAAGGCGATCTTCGCCCGCCCGTACCCCGAATTGGCGAGCGAGCTCTACGAGCGGCTCCTCGAGCTTCTCCCGCGGCTGCTCACGAACCTGGACGACTATCAGGAGTTGTGGGAGGCCGAGGACGCGAGGCTCGCCGCCGGGGAAACGCTGGTCGAAAAGAAGGTCGTGACGATCGAGGAGCGGCCCGAGCTCGATCTGGCCATCGTTCGCATCCCCGAGGATCTGTCCGCACAGCGCGTCCATCGGTTCACACAGGGACAGCTCCGGACGGTTCACCCCTTCGCTCTTCACAACGCGACCCGATGCTCGCGGCTCCTGCTCCTGCAAGGAAAATCGGTGGAGCTGCAATATCGCTACGAGGGATGGGTGCAGTTGACATCGAGGAAGGTCGCGCCGCGCGTGGATCTCGCGCCGCTGGCGAAGGAGCTGAACAAGCGGGAGCGCGCGAAGGGCCGCTGGGTGTTCGACGGAGTGGATCGCATCACGCCCGGGCTTCACCTCGAAGGAAGCGATGCGACCTCGATCCCGCCCGAAACCATCGTCGAGCGTGTCGAGGAATCGCTCCGCACGGGGCCTCCCGCCTGGAACCCCTACTCGGCATAAACTGTCAACCGCACGATGCGCGATCACATCCGCTTCGCCGTCAACGGCCGCGAGTACCGGGCGCGGGAATCGATGACCCTCGCCAACTGGCTGCGTGAGGAGATCGGCGCGACCGGCACGAAGATCGTGTGTGCAGAGGGCGACTGCGGCGCCTGCACGGTCCTGATCCGCCGCTCGAAGGACGCGGACTTTCGCCCGGTCAACTCCTGCATCCTCTCGCTCCTGCAGCTCGACGGTGCGAGCATCGTCACGGTCGAGGGCCTCGGCATGAACGCCGTGCAGCAGTCGATGGTCGCCTGCCATGGCGCGCAGTGCGGCTACTGCACTCCCGGATTCGTGGTGGCCATGAGCGGCCTGTTCGAGCAGTGCGACCGCCTGGACGAGAAGCAGGTCCGCGACGGGCTGACCGGAAACCTGTGCCGCTGCACCGGCTACGAGCCGATCATCAAGGCGGCGCTGGCGGTCGACGGCGCGTCGATGCCGAAGCTGCGCGACCGTTTTCCGGACGTCCCCGACGCGCACGATCCCGTGCGCATCGGCGACTTCTTCGCGCCGGCGACGATCGAAGAGGCGGTGGCGTTCAAACGCGATCATCCCGGATGCGTGATCGTCCAGGGCGGCACCGACGTCGGCGTCTGGATCAACAAGCGCGGGTTCAGCGCGCCGGCGATGCTGTCGCTGCAGAAAATCCGCGAGCTCGACGAATCCGGCGATGCGATCGGTGCGAACGTGACCCTCGGCGCATTCGAGGAGTTCGTCCACGACCGCATCCCCGAGCTGTACCGCATCCTGAACGTCTTCGGCTCGCCGCAGATCAAATGGGCCGGCACGCTCGTGGGCAACATCGCCAACGGCTCCCCGATCGGCGATACCCTGCCGTATCTGTTCATCGCCGGCGCGGAGCTGGAGATCGCCGGAAGTTCAGGCACGCGAACGGTCCCCATCGAGAAGTTCTATCGCGGCTACAAGCAATTCGACCTGCACGCCGACGAGATCATCACGCGCGTCTTCGTGCCGGTCATTCCCGACACGCACAAGCTCTACAAAGTCTCGCGAAGGCGCGATCTCGACATCTCCGCATTCACCGCCGCGATCCGCATGCGCGTGAACGGCAGAATCGAGGAGCCGCGCATCGCCTACGGCGGCGTCGCCCCGACCGTCGTCCGCCTGCCGAAAACGGAGGCGTTTCTGTCGGGAAAGAAACCGTCACTCGAGGTCTTCGAGCGCGCTGGCGAGATCGCGCGTGGCGAGGTGCATCCGATCTCGGACGTCCGCGGCTCCGCCGGCTACCGGGCCCAGCTCGCCGAGAACATCCTCCCGAAATTCTGGCACGACACGGGGCTGGGGTCAGGTCTTTAATTTGGTATTTTCTACACCCTGTGGAAAATACCAAATTCAAGACCTGACCCCAGCCCGATGCCGACAGTGGGAAAGAACGTTCCGCATGATTCCGCCCGCGGTCACGTGACCGGACAGTCGATCTATGTCGACGACGTCACGCCGGCCAAGAACGAGCTGGTCGTCGATTTCGTCGGGTCGCCGGTCGCGCACGGGCGGATCCGTTCGGTCGACACCGCCGCGGCGTGCAGCGTTCCGGGGGTGGTCGGCACGTACACGGTCCACGATCTCCCGCACAACATCTTCGGCCCGATCCTGAAGGACGAAATCCTCCTCGCTGCGGACGTCGTCAGCTTCATCGGGCAGCCGATCGTCGTCCTCGCCGCGGAGAATCGCGACGCGCTCCGCGCGGCGAAGGCTGCAATCAAAGTCGACATCGAGCCGCTCGATCCCGTCCTGACGATCGACGAGGCGAAGCGCCGGCGCGAATTCATCGGGCCCGTGCGCCGCATCGCGCGCGGCGACGTCGACGCAGCGTTCGCCTCCGCCAAGCACATCCTCGAAGGTCGCTGGATCAACGGCGGACAGGACCACTTCTATCTCGAAGGGCAGGCCGCGATCGCTTACCCCGGCGAGTTCGACTCGCTCACCATCCTCTCCTCCACGCAGAACCCGTCCGAGGTGCAGCACGTGATCGCACACCTCCTGGGCCTGCAGATCAATCAGGTCGTCGTCACCACGAAGCGGATGGGGGGCGCGTTCGGTGGGAAGGAGTGTCAGGCAACGCATCCCGCGACCATGGCTGCGCTCGTGGCGCACAAGACGAAACGCCCGGCGCGCATCGTCTACGGCAAGGACGACGACATGCGCGTCACCGGCGGCCGCCATCCGTTCCAGAACGACTGGAAGGTGGCCTTCGACGACAGCGGCACGATCACCGCGCTGAAGGTCGACCTCTTCTCCGACGGCGGCGCGTTCGCCGACCTCTCCCCCGCCGTCATGGGGCGCGCGATGACGCATGTCGACAACGCCTACTTCATCCCCAACATCGAGATCACCGGGACGGTCTGCCGCACGAACCATCCGCCGAACACGGCATTCCGCGGCTTCGGCGGCCCGCAGGGCGTGGCCACGATGGAGAACATCATCGAGGAAATCGCCGTCCATCGGAAGCGCGACGCGCTCGAGATCCGAAAGAAGAACTGCTACGGGATCGACGACCGCAACGTCACCCCGTACGGCCAGACGGTGAAGAACAATCTCCTGCCGCGTCTCTTCGCCGAGACGGCGGACCGTGGTGACTACGCGCGCCGCCGCACAGCCGTGACCGAGTTCAACGCGCAATCGAAGACCCATCTCCGCGGCCTGGCGCTGACGCCGGTGAAGTTCGGCATCTCCTTCAACACGAAGTTCCTCAACCAGGCCAACGCGCTGGTCAACATCTATCTCGACGGA
>DATFUW010000305.1:0-4491 GCA_035260605.1 Thermoanaerobaculia bacterium
CCGAAACCATGAGTGAAGAGGCCTGTGTTGAGGCGATACGTTGCCGCGATATTGAATCGATGCTCGATCTCGAATGACGAGGTGCCCAGCTCTTGCTTGAAGATGTCGCCGCGCGTGAGCTGGTTGAACTGCCAGTTGGAGTACGCGATGCTCGACTGTCCTTCGCCGACCGTCTTGGCATTCTGGTGCGCGTAATTGGCTGTGATGGTGAGGTTCCGGAAGTCCTTGTTGAACTGCACCGACTCCATCATCTCGTTGCCCTTCTGTGTGTTGGAGAGAAGGATGGCATCGAGGATGCTGGTGCTGACCGGGCCGTAGACCGGGCGGCCGTCGAGCGGGCTGGTGCCCGTCTGGACCTTGTTGACGTTGTAATAGAAGACGTCCTTCTGGGTCTTGGAATAGAGCACCTCGGCCGTCCCCTTGATTCCCCACCACAGGTCGCGGTCGTAACCGAGAGTGGCGCGAAGGACGCGCGGGAACTGGAAGTTGCTGTCGACGACGTTGATCGTCGAGGCGGCGCCCGAACCGAGGTTGCGCGGCTGATTGTTTGGATCGGCATTGAATGCCGGCGGAGTGCAGCCGGCGCTCTGGAGGCAGCCGAGAGCCGTGGTCTCGACGCCGGTATTGCCGTAGTTGTTCGAGATCCAGACGTACGGTGCCCGTCCCAGGAAGACCCCGACGCCGCCGCGAAGCTGCTGTCTGCCCTGGCCCGTTGGATCCCAGTTGAAGCCGACGCGTGGCTCCCAGATGATCGACTCGCTCGGTGTGGTTGCCGTCGAGAAGCCGATTGCGTTCTGCACGGCCGGGTTGAACGACGGAGTGGTGTCGTAGTGCGGCTTGTCGAGGCGCAGTCCGAAGGTCAGCGTCAGGTTGTTCTGCGCGTGCCACTGATCGCTGGCGTAGAGGCTGTACTGGCCGGCCTTGAATGCCGTCGGCGCCTTGGGATTCGAGCCGTTGGCGAAGCTGATGCGATAGATGTCGGGGTTGCCGGCCAGGAAGTCGTCCCACGTCCTGAAGTGATAGTAGCCGTTGATGTCCTGGATGAAGAGGTTCTTGAAATCGAACCACTGGTTGCTCGTTCCGAGGACCAGCGTGTGCGCGCCGTACGTGCGGGTGAGGTCGTCGGTGATTTCCAGGATGTTCTGGTCGAGCGAGTTGGCGCCGGAGAAGCGCTCGGTGCCGAAGAAGTAGTTGCCGTTGCGCTCGCTGCCGCCGATCTCCACCGAGGGGAAGTCGGCCAGGACCTCGCGCTGGTCGCGGACGGTCGTGTAGTTCACGCGCGCCTCGTTGTACATGCTCGCGCCGAAGACGCTGTTGAGCTGTCCGACCGTGGAGTTCGTCTTGCTGAGGAACGGATAGATCGAAGTGGGGAAGTAGAAGCGGCTCGACGTTCGGGCGGCGCTCGACGGCGTGTTGTCCCGGCTGGCGTCGACGTAGTTGTGGCGCAGCGTCAGGTTGTTGGCGTTTCCGATGTTGTAGTCGAGGCGGCCGAACAGGAGCTTGCTGTCCGTGCCGAGGCTGAGCGGGCCCGCGCCGCCGAGATTGACGCCGTAGGTGCTCTGGACGTAGCTCGCCACTTCATCGGGAGTGGGGAAGGCGGAGTTGCTGAACGGCGTGAAGTCCTGCGGATCGTGGCGTTTGTTGCGTTCGCCGCTGAGGAAGAAGAACAGCTTGTCCCGCAAGATCGGGCCGCCGATCCGGCCGCCGTACTGCGTCTGGCTGAAGTCCGAGACCTTCGTGTCCGAAGGGCCCTTGCCGACGTACGAGGGATCGCGGCGCGTGCCGAAGACCGAGCCGGTGAGCTGATTCGTTCCTGAGCGCGTCACGGCGTTGATGCCGCCGCCGGTGAATCCGCTCTGCCGCACGTCGTACGGCGTGACGACGAGCTGGAGCTGCTCCAGGGCGTCGAGCGGGATGGGCTGCGTTCCCGCCTGTCCGCCCGGTGTGCCGGAGGAGGCCAGGCCGAAGACGTCGTTGTTGACGGCACCGTCGATCTTGATGTCGTTGTAGCGGTTGTTCGTGCCGGCGACGGAGAGGAACGTGCTGGTGTCGTCCGTGAGGCTGGCCGCGAAGTACGGATTCGTGCGCGCCATGTCCTGCAGTGTGCGGTTGACCGTCGGAAGCAGCTCGATCTCCGTTTTCGAGACCTGTGACGTCGAGCCGGTATGACTGGGGTTGATGATCGTGTCGGGAGTGGCGGTCACGGTGATCGCTTCGGTAACCGTGGCCAGCTCCATTTTCAGGGGCACCTCGGCGGTCTCACCGAGGCGTACCGTGACGTTGTCGGCGACGACGTTCTTGAATCCCGAAAGCGTGGAGGTGATGCGGTACGGTCCGCCGACCCGCACGTTCGGGATCTCGTAGCGCCCGTTGGCGTTGGTCACGCTGGTGTAGTGCGTTCCCGTGGGGACGTGGACCGCTTCGATGGTCACGCCCGGGAGGGCCGAGCCGTCGGACGCGGCGGTCACGGTGCCCGCCAGAGTGCCGGTGGTGACCTGGGCCTGCACCACCATGGCCGTTGCAAGGATGAATACCAGAGCGAGGGCTAGGCTCACTCGAAACGATGTACGACTCATCGAGTCCTCCTGATGTCGCGAGCTGAAGTGGACGAACTTCATGCAGATTGGACGACGTGCGGGATTATTGTTGAGACGCCGCCATCAGTCCAGTGGAATTTGAAAAAAACTCGCCCGAAGGTGTAAGGGCGGTGTGGCACTTCGTCAGAAGCTCTTGAGAAAGGCTTCGTTCGACGGAAACTTCTGCAGCCGTTCGAGCAGCATCTTCATGGCGTTCATCGGGTCGGTTCCGGCGAGTGCCCGGCGCAGCGTGTGGACTTTCGCCAGCACGGCCGGAGAAAGCAGCTTCTCTTCCTTTCGGGTGCCGGTCTGGGCGATGTTCATCGCCGGGAAGATGCGCCGCTCGAACAGGCCGCGGTCGAGCACGATCTCTGTGTTCCCGGTGCCCTTGAACTCTTGGAAGATGACCTCGTCCATGCGCGATCCGGTGTCGACCAAAGCCGTGGCCACGATGGTCAGCGAGCCCCAGTCCTCGGCATTGCGCGCCGCGCCGAAAAAGCGCCGCGGCTTCTCCATCGTCCGGGCGTCGATGCCGCCGGAGAGGATCTTGCCCGATCCCCGCTGCTCGTTGTTGTAGGCCCGCGACATGCGGGTGATCGAGTCGCAGAGGATCACCACGTCCTTCTTCATCTCCACCAGCCGGCGGGCTCGCTCCAGCACGACCTCGGCGATGAGAATGTGGCTCTCCGCCGTCTCGTCGGAGCTGGAGGCGATCACGTCGCCCTTCTCCACCGAACGCCGGAAGTCGGTGACCTCCTCGGGGCGCTCGTCGACCAGCAGGACGATCACGATCACGTCGGGATGATTGGTGTTGATTCCGTGCGCGATGTCCTTCAGCAGCGTCGTCTTCCCCGCTTTCGGCGGAGCGACGATCAGGCAGCGTTGCCCCTTGCCGAGCGGCGAGAGGAGATCGAGCACGCGCGTGGTCAGCCGCTCCGGCTCGGTCTCCAGCTTGAACATCTCGTTCGGATCGATGGAGATCAGTTCCGAGAAGGGGCGCCGCGACTCGCGGTACTCCTCGAGCGACATCCCCTCGACCTGCTCCAGCCCGACGAATTCCAGGTTGTTGCCGGCACGCCGCGCGCTCCCGGCGAGCAGCAGGCCCGATTGCAGGTGCAGCCGCTCGATCATGTTGCGCGGGACGATCGGATCTCCCGGCTGCGGGGCGTAGTTGTTCGAGGCCTGCACCAGCATCCCGGTGCCGTTCGGCTTGGTGTAGAGCACGCCGGCGGCCGGGAGCAGTTCGCCGCTCGGCACCTCGATCGGCGCCGACGACTCGCCCGGCTGCTGCATCATCTGCGAGCGGCGGCGGTGACGCGAGCGGCGGCGGCGTCGTCCGCCTCCGGGACTCCCGGGCTGCCCGGGGTTCGATGGATTCTGAAATGGAGTTTCCGAGCCGTCGTGTGATCCCTGCATGGTTCCATTCGGCAGAGGCTGCCCGTCGGCTTGCGAACGCCGTCTGCGCCTGCGCCGCTTTCGCGGCTGCCGATCTTCTGGTGTCATCGAGTCCAAAACCCTGAGTGTTGCTCACCTTCGAGTTGCCGGAAGCCGGTGATCGGGGCGGAGAAATCCATCTCAGAACGCCCGGCAGGAAGCCTGTGATCGCCGCACGGAGGTGCGGCGCGTAGTATGCGCAAGCTCCGAGCCAAATGCAAGCGTGAGCGCCAGGGGGACCGGCCTCAGGTTTCTGGCGCGCCTCCATCTGACCCTTTCAACTTATTGTCGGTTGTGCCACAATCGATTCATTCCGTACATGCCTGAAAACATTCTCGTTATCGAATACGAGCCTCGGTACACCGAGAAGATCAGGACGGCACTCGCCGGAAAGCCGTTCCAGACGGCGTTCGCGCACGATGGCGACGAAGCGCTGCGCGCGTTCGATTCCCAGAAGCCGGCCCTGATCATTCTCTCGTCC
>DATFUW010000306.1:0-2642 GCA_035260605.1 Thermoanaerobaculia bacterium
GTCCGCCAGTCCCATCGAGCCGGTCGGATTGCCCGCCATCGCGTGGATGCCGCCGTACGTGGCACAGGTGCCGGCGGCGACCACGCCGAGCGCTTTCGGCGCGAGCCGCTCGATCCACTCGGTGGTCTTGATCGGCTGACCGGTCTCGTGATCGATTCCCACGGCCGCCCAGTAGCCCTCGCCGTTGTGGATCTCCTCGTTCGGAATGGATCCTTCGACGACGAGCAGGAATGGATCGAGAAGACCCTTCTCGGCGTCGTACCACCACTTGAGAAAGTCCTCACCGACTTCCGGAGCGAGGTCGGGATTGTGGAGATAGACCTTCGGGATTCCGGGGATTCCGCCGAGGATCACGTCCTCGATTCCGGGCTGGCTCGCGGCGGTGATCGACACGGTGTCGCCGTCGCAGCTCATTCCCGAGGTGATCCAGATGATGTGCACTGCTTCGACCGGACTCGGTTCCTGATTGGGGAACTTCGCCGCTTCCTTTTCGGGAGCCATGGCCCCTCCTTTCGCGGTTACTTCTTCTTCCTGGACGGCGACGCCTTCTTCGATTTCGCGCGTGCGCGAACCCGGAGTTCCTTCGCCGCGAGCGGCGTCACCTTGTCGACCAGGCTCTTTCCGCGGTGCAGCGGCCCCCTGACGAGACCGGTCCAGCTCTTGTACAGTTTCTCTTTCTCGCGGCTCATCCGGTCGCCGATGCGGTCGAGCGCCCCGGCGCCGAGAATCTTCTGCGCGCGCGGGAACATCTCCGTCTCTTCCCGCTCGATGTGCTCGTTGACGATCCGTTCGGTGACCCGCAGCTTGGCCAGGAACCCATCCTTCTTCAGCGCTAGGATCTTCAGGTCGGGAAGGACCTTGTCGACGAGATGGTGTTCCTCGACCGCCTCGTGCACCAACTCCGTGTCCCCTCCGTCCTTCGCCGCCTTGCGGAAGGCCGGGTAGAAGATCTTCTCTTCGAGCGCCGTGTGGATCTTGACCTCACGCTCGATGAGATTGAGCATCTGCATCTTCTTCTTGCGCGTGGCGTCGGCGGCGATCTTGTCGAGGTCGGACAGCAGACCGAGCACGGCGGTGTGGTCGTTGCGGAGCAGTTCCAGCGCGTTCATTTCCTTTTCCGCCGCTGCATTACATGTGCCGGGAAATTCAGCAGATCCTCGGCAGCGGTTCGTGAAACATCAGGTCGAGCAGCCGCGTGCCGCCGATCTCCGTATGCAGCAACACCATGCCGCGATGCTCTTCGACGACGCGTCCGATGATCCGCGCGTCCCGGCCGGCCGGATGCGCTTGCATCGTTTTCAAAACGTCGCCGGCAACACCCCCCGGGACGACCGCGATGAGCTTGCCTTCGTTCGCCACATACAGCGGATCGATCCCGAGAATCTCGCACGCGCCGCGCACCGTCTCGCGGATCGGAATCTCGTTCTCGTCCACCTCGATGCCGGCGTTGGAGCGCGCGGCGATCTCGTTCAGCGTCGTGGCCACACCTCCGCGGGTCGGATCGCGCAGGCAGTGCACGTCTGGGGTGACCTCGAGCATGGCCGCCACGAGTTCGTGCAGCGGCGCGGTATCGCTGGCGATCGCCCCTTCGAACGAGAGATTCTCGCGCTGCGACAGGATGGCCATCCCGTGATCGCCGATGAATCCGCTGAGGATGATCGCGTCGCCCGGCTTCGCATTACTGGCCGAGATCGACACCGGCTTCTCGACGATTCCGATGCCGGTGGTGGTGATGAAGATCTGATCGCCCTTGCCGCGGTTCACGACTTTCGTGTCGCCCGTGACGAGCAGCACGCCGGCCTCGAGCGCGGCGATGCGCATGGAGTCGACGACGCGCCGGAGATCGTCCGAGGCCAGCCCCTCTTCGAGGATGAAAGCGCTCGACAGGTACAGCGGCTTCGCACCGCTCATGGCCAGATCGTTGACCGTCCCGTTGATGGCCAGCCGCCCGATGTCGCCGCCCGGAAAGAAGATCGGCGTGACCACGAATCCATCGGTGGTGAACGCGAGTCGCGATCCATTGATCGTCACCACCGCCTGGTCGTCGAGGCGGTCGAGATAATCGTTGCGGAACGCGGGGACGAACAGCTTCTCGATCAGCTCGGCCGTGAGCCTGCCGCCGCTTCCGTGTCCGAGCACGATCTGTTTGTGATCGAGGATGGGGAGCGGGCAGGAGGCGTTGAGAAGGTCAGGGGCGGGCAGCGGCCGGTTTTCGAACAGTTCGCTCATCAGATGACGTCCTCCTCTCCCATCGCCACGTGCACGCCGTCCCACAGGATATGCAGCAGCGCGACGTGCGACTCCTGGATGCGATGGATGCTGAAGCTCGGGACGATGAAGCAGTGGTCGGCGACGTCGACGATCCGTCCGCCGTCCTTTCCGGAAAACGCGATCGTCAGCATGCCGAGATCGCGCGCGGATTCGAGCGCGTAGACGAGATTCGGCGACTGGCCGCTCGTGGAGATCGCCAGGGCCATGTCGCCTTTCGCTCCCCACAGCTTGATCTGATCGATGAAGACGCGCGTGAAGTCCTCGTCGTTGGAGATCGCCGTCACGACCGGGACCTGGCTGACGAGGTCGATGACCGGAAGCGCGCGGCGCTTCTCGATGATCGGATGAACGAACTCGACGGCGACATGCTG
>DATFUW010000307.1:0-2268 GCA_035260605.1 Thermoanaerobaculia bacterium
CCAGGGCGGTGGCATAGCCGTCCTGCAGGCGGAGGTCGGTACTGACCGCAAAGGGGCAGTAAGCGCAGTGGACCCGGCAGAATGGGAGGTGGATGTAAATGCCGGCCATCACACGCTCGCTCCGGAGCGCGAATGCGCGGCTCGGATTCCTCGTTCCTTTATAATCAACAGATGTCCGCAACAGGCCCCCAGACGGCATCGCGGCGGCCTCGGCTGCTCTGGACCCTCCTTGGCGCGATGGTGCTGGTGGGTCTCCTGCCGCTGGTCGTTTCGCACTATTTCCTGATCGGAATCAACCGCGACTCGCTCGAGACGCTGGAGAAGAAGTATTTGACTCGATCCGCCGTGAGCATCGCCGCGGACATCCAGAACCTGATCAGCAGCAACACCGAGCAGCTCAGCAACATTGCCAACAGCGTGCGGGTGGTGCGCCACACGCTGCCGCCGGATGTGGACGCCTTCGGCTACATCGGGCGCCGCGATGTGATCAGCGACTACCTCACCTCGGATCCCGATCTGATCGGACTGCGCATCCTCAACCCAGCCGGTCAGGGAGCAGAGGCGATCCCCGCGGGTCTCGATCGGAGCGTGATCGAAGACCTCGATCTCTACCGCACGGCCGCCCTGAAGGGGCAGAACGTGACGGGACGGTTTCTCTACGTCTCGGTGGTGAATCAGCCGGCGGTGGTGGTCGCGGTACCGGTCACCGACGGAGGCCAGGTGATCGGCGTGGTCGAAGGGCTGATCAGCCTGCGGCAGATCACCGATCGGCTGCGCGAGGAAGGACGCGGCGATGTGACGGCCTTTCTGGTCGATCGCAACGGCCGCGTGCTGATCCACAGCGAGCCCAGCATCGACGTGCAGCGCCCCGATTTCTCCGCGCTGAAGATCGTGCAGGAGTTCATGAAGGCGCCGGTGCGGCTCACGGAGTCGTACGAAGAGGTGCGAGGCGGGCAGCGAGTGACGATGCTCGGGACCGTTGCTCCGGTCGGCCGCCCCGAATGGGGCGTGGTCGTGGAGAAGCCGGCCGCGCTGGCGTTCGCCTCGGTGGACACGATGGTCCGGGCCACGATCCAGTGGGGGTCGATCGCCCTGGGGCTGGCCATCATCGCCGCCATCATGTTCGCATCCGGCATCTCGGCGCCGATCCGACTGCTGGCCCAGCGCACGCACGAGATCTCCAAAGGGAACTATCAGCAGCGCGTGAACGTGCGCGCCCACAACGAGATCGGAGACCTGGCCGACAACTTCAACAGCATGTCGGAAGCGATCGAGGTGGCCATCGAGCGCCTGAAGAAATCGGCGCACGAGAACAACCTGCTGTTCATCAACTCCGTGCGCATGCTCGCCGCGGCGATCGATGCCAAGGACCCTTACACCCGTGGACATTCGGAGCGCGTGGCGCGCTACTCGATGGCCATCGGAAAGAACCTCGACCTGTCGGAAAAGGAGATGCGCAATCTGCGCATCAGCGCGCTGCTGCACGACGTCGGCAAGATCGGCATCGATGACCGCATCCTGCGCAAGCCGGGCGCCTTGAGCGACGACGAGTTCGAGATCATGAAGCAGCACCCGGCCAAGGGAGCGGCGATCATGAGCGGCGTGGCGCAGTTGATCGACATCATCCCGGGCATGAAGTACCACCACGAGAAATGGAGCGGCGGCGGCTATCCCGACAATCTCGCCGGCGAGGCGATCCCCATGCAGGCGCGCATCATCGCCATCGCCGACACGTTCGACGCCATGACCACGAACCGGCCCTATCAGAAGGCCATGGATCTGTCGTACGTGGTCGAGAAGATCAAGGGATTCGGCGGCTCGCGCTTCGATCCGCGCGTGATCGACGCCTTCGTGCAGGCCGTCAAGCGCGGCGACATGCAGGTCGAGGAGCAGGTCCGGGGCGCCGCGTAAGTGCCGTTTCAAGAGATTCTGCGCCAGTTGCTCCAATCCATCCCCGGCTCCATCGGCGCCGTTTTTCTCGACCGCGAAGGCGAGTCGGTCGATCTCTGGGCGGAGCGCATCTTCGAGATCGGTCCCGACGGACTACGGGCCATCGGTGCCTACAGCGGGATCTTCCTCGGCAATCTGCAGCGCATCTGTTCCCAGTTCTCCCTCGGCTCGCTGGAGCGCCTCTCGATCGAGTTCGAGCACGTGCGTTTGCTCAGCTGCAACCTCAAAGAGGGCTACTATCTCGTGGTGGTCGTCGAAAGCGGCGCAAACGAAGGCGTCGCATGGCAGCAGATCCGCGTCTGCCGGGAGCGGCTCCTC
>DATFUW010000308.1:0-3010 GCA_035260605.1 Thermoanaerobaculia bacterium
CTTCGGCAGTCGTGGACCGAAGTCATCGCGGAGATGAAGAAGGTCACGTGGCCGAATTGGAACGAGGTGACCACGACCACGATCGTGGTGCTGATCGCCACGATCATCTTCGCCGTCTATCTGTGGGGATGCGACGTCGTCTTCTATCAGGCGATCAGCTTCCTGTTCAGCAAGTTCGGAGCGAGCGTCTCCTCATGACCGAAGTCGCGCAGAGCCAGAAGCAGTGGTACATCGTCCACACCTACTCCGGGTTCGAGGAGCGGGTGCGGGAAAATCTCCAGCAGCGCATCGAGGCGCTGGGGATGCGCGAGAAGTTCGGCGAGATCAAGATCCCCACCGAGACGCTCGTGGAGATGAAGTCCGGCAAGAAGCGCGAGGTGCAGCGGAAGTTCTTCCCCGGCTACATCCTCGTGGAGATGGAGATGTCGGACGATGCCTGGCATCTGGTCAAGAACACCCCGAAAGTCACCGGCTTCGTCGGGACCGGCAAGAAGCCGACGCCGCTGACTCAGGAAGAGGTCGAGCAGATCCTCACCCAGGTGGTCACGACCAAGGAGAAGCCGAAGCCGAAGCACGTCTACGAACACGGCGAGCACGTGCGCATCATCGACGGGCCGTTCACGAACTTCACCGGCGTGGTGGAGGAAGTGAACCTGGACCGGAACACGCTGAAGGTGATGGTCACGATCTTCGGGCGCTCGACGCCGGTGGAGCTCGACTTTCTTCAGGTCAACCGCTACGACGCCACCGAGGAGCAGCCGGCGCAGAAACGGTGATCTTAATCAGGAATATTAAACATGGCTAAAAAGGTAACCGGATTTATCAAACTCCAGATCCCCGCCGGGCAGGCCACTCCCGCGCCGCCGGTCGGTCCGGCGCTCGGGCAGCACGGCGTCAACATCATGGAGTTCTGCAAGACGTTCAATGCCAGGACTCAGGGGCAGCAGGGGCTGATCATTCCGGTGGTCATCACCGTCTACTCCGACCGCTCGTTCACCTTCGTCACCAAGACTCCGCCGGCCGCGATCCTGCTGCTCAAGGCCGCGGGTCTGCAGAAGGGCTCGGGCGTGCCGAACAAGAACAAGGTCGGCAGCGTGACGAAGAAACAGGTCGAGGAGATCGCGACGACCAAGATGCCCGACCTCAACGCCGCCTCCCTCGATGCGGCCATCAAGACAGTGGAAGGAACCGCTCGATCCATGGGGATCGAAGTTGCAGAGTAGCGGAGTGCTTTTGGAGCACTCCACGAGGCGCTCGGCGCCGGAACAGTAGGAGGCGGGGCGACCCGCCGTTCGCACTACGGAGGAAAACATGGCCCAACACGGAAAGAAGTACCGTGCCGCGGCCGGGAAAGTCGAACAGCGGCCCTACCAGCTGGACGAGGCGATGCAACTGCTCAAGCAGATTGCCTACGCCAAGTTCAACGAAACGGTCGAGCTGTCGATGCTCCTGGGAGTCGATCCCAAACACGCCGATCAGATGGTCCGCGGAACGACCGTGCTGCCGCACGGCACCGGACAGTCCAAGCGCGTGCTGGTGATCGCCGCGGGCGAGAAGCAGAAGGAGGCGCAGGACGCCGGCGCCGACATCGTCGGTGGCGACGACATGGTGGAGAAGATCCAGGGCGGCTGGGTCGACTTCGACGCCGTCATCGCCACCCCCGACATGATGCGCTCGGTCGGTAAGCTCGGAAAGGTCCTCGGCCCCCGCGGGCTGATGCCCAATCCCAAGACCGGCACCGTCACCTTCGACGTCGTCAAGGCGCTCCAGGAAATCAAGGCGGGCAAGGTGGAGTTCCGCGTCGACAAGACGTCGATCATCCACGTGCCGTTCGGCAAGGTCTCCTTCTCGCCCGAGCAGCTTCGGGACAACGCCTTCGCCCTGATCAGCGCGGTGCGAAAGGCGAAGCCGGCCGCGGCGAAAGGGAAGTACGTCCGCAGCATGTACATCTCCTCGACGATGAGCCCGTCGATTCCGCTCGATACGGGCATCGCCGAAGTGAAGGCGGAGTAGGGAGAGGCCATGAAGACGCGCGAACAGAAAGCAGCGGAAGTCTCCGCACTCACCGAGCAGATCGGGCGGGCCTCGAACGCCTTCCTGATCGACTTCAAGGGCGTCACCGTCCCGCAGGTCACCGAGCTGCGCAAGCAGGTCCGGGAGACCAACTCGGGATACGTGGTGGTCAAGAACACCCTGGCCCTGATCGCCCTGAAAGACTCGCCGATCGTCGCCCTGCGCGAGCAGTTCAACGGCCCCACGGCCATCGCCTTCAACGCCACCGACGCCGTGGTCCTGGCGAAGGCCCTGACGAAGTTCGCCAAGGACGTGCCGGCGATCGAGTTCAAGGGAGCCTTGCTCGACGGACAGGTGGTCCCGGCCCAGCAGATCCAGGCCATCGCCAACCTGCCGTCCCGCGACGAGCTCATCGCGAAGCTCCTCTACGTCATGCAGTCGCCGATGCGCGGTCTGGCGACCGTGCTGCAGGCCAACATCCGCAATCTCGCAGTGGTTCTTGATCAGATTGGAAAACAGCGGTCCGAGACCGCGTAATTTTTTGGAGGAAGAAATGGCGATTTCAACGGAAGATTTTGTCAAGCAGATCGAGTCGATGTCGGTGCTCGACCTCGCGAACCTGGTCAAGGCTCTCGAGGATCGTTTCGGTGTCTCGGCCGCCGCGGCAGCCATGCCGATGGCCATGCCGGGCGCCGCCGCCGCCGCGGCCCCTGTCGAGGAGCAGACCGAGTTCACGGTCCTCCTGCAGGAAGTCGGCGACAAGAAGATCAACGTGATCAAGGCCGTCCGCGAGGTCACCAGCCTCGGCCTCAAGGAGGCCAAGGACCTCGTCGAGGGAGCGCCGCAGAACGTCAAGGAAGGCGTCTCCAAGGACGAGGCCGAGAAGATCAAGAAGGTCTTCGAGCAAGCGGGCGCCAAAGTGGCGATCAAGTAGCGCGAGCTGCTCGACCGTCGTCCCAGGATCCGCAAGGACGGGTCGAAGGATCCCCCGGTGCCA
>DATFUW010000309.1:0-4262 GCA_035260605.1 Thermoanaerobaculia bacterium
GGCGTTCGGGTTTCTGATGACTCTGGAGAAGGCCCGGCGCGGAAAGGCGGGGCGGCGCGGCGCGCAAGGGGTGGAGGTGGTCTCCGCGAGCGAGCCGCGGCGGCGCTATGATCCGCGCGCGAAAAGGAGACCTCGATGAAGCAGCCTCCCACGTACGACGATGCCAATCTGATCCTGCGGCTCTACGAACTGCGGCGCGAGAGCAAACTCCGCGCGGCGCGCAAATGGTTCGCCTCGATCCCGGCCTTCACGTCGCGCAACGAATTCCTCGAACTCTGCCCGTCGGGCACCAGCGAGAACGCCTACTTCCGCATGGTGACCACGTACTGGGAGATGGCGGACTCGCTCGTGGCCGTCGGCGTTCTGCATCCCGAGCTCTTCTACCGCGCGAACAATATGGAGCTGTTGCTGGTGTGGGAAAAGATCCGGCACATGGTGCCGGAGACGCGCACAGCGAACAACAACCCTCGGCAGTACGCGCAGATCGAAGAGGTGGCGCAGGGTTTCATCGAGTATCTCGAACGCACGGCGCCCGGCTATTACCAGACTTTCGCCGGCAATGTGGCGCGGGCGGCGAAGAAACCGGCGGCGCCGTCCTCGTGAACCTGACCCTCGCACGTGGAACTCTTCGCGCTCGGGATGAGGAGACGGAACGGCGAGGAACCGTCAGTCCGCGAGCCGCTTCATCAGGGTGTTGATGTCGTCGTACAGCCGCTGCACTTCCGGCTCGACCGCGAGCAGGTGCGGCGGCACGCTGTAGCGCTCGTCGCGAAACAGGTCGAGTACCATGTCGCTCGCAAACATCATGTCGGCGAGTTTATCGACCACCTGCTGCTGCAAAGGAAGCGGCCCATCCTCGAAGATCGGCGCATCCAGGAAACCCACACCCTCCAACGCGTCAGCCAGCTCTTCCGTGAACTCCGTTGCTTTCATTTGCACTCAGTTAAGGAGTGATTCACGGGCGCAAGTCCCTACCCTCGATTTTGAAACGTTCACATCCCCGTGCGTGTCGCATGTCACACTTTTCATCCACTGCAAGGAGACTGCATGATTCGTTTTCGCACATTCGCTCTGATCGTCCTCGCCGCGAGTCTGACGCTGGCCGCGGCACCCAAAGCGGGCATTCCGCCGGCCGTCGAACGCGGGCTCCGGATGTTCCGGGCGGAAGCACTCGCAGCGCACGACCAGTTCCTGGCCAGCGACCTGCTCGAAGGCCGCGGCCCCGGCATGCGCGGCGACGATCTGGCCATGCGGTACATCGCCGCACAGTTCGAGGCCGACGGTCTGAAGCCTGCCGGCGACAACGGCACCTACTACCAGCGCGTGCCGCTGCTCGGAATCACCATGGAAGCGGACAAGACGTCGCTCTCCTTCGTCAAGCAGGGCGGCCCGACGATCGGCCCGCTGCAGTACCTCGATCAGTTCGTGGCCACCGACCAGTCGCAGACTCCCGCCAGCACGCTCGACTCCGACGTGATCTTCGTCGGCCACGGCGTCGTCGCGCCCGAATACCGGTGGGACGACTACAAGGGCCTCGACGCGCACGGCAAGACGCTGGTGATGCTGGCCGACGATCCGCCGGCCAACGCGCAGGAACCCGATCTGTTCAAGGGAAAGACGCGCACTTACTACGGCCGCTGGACGTACAAGTACGAGATCGGCACGGCCAAAGGGGCCGACGCCGTGATCCTGATCCACACCGACGAGGCCGCGGGATACCCGTGGTCGGTCGTCCGCAATTCCTGGGGCACCGAGACCTCGTACGTGCACAACGCGCCCGGGGCGCCGGCGCTGCACGCCGCCGCATGGATCACGAAGGACGTCGCCGAACAACTCTTCAAGGCCGCGGGTTACGACCTCGACGCGCTGACGAAGGCCGCCGCCTCGCGTGACTTCAAACCGGTGCCGCTGGGATTCCGCTTCCAGGGGAACATCAGCAGCAAACTCCGTCCGTTCGACACGGCGAACGTCGTGGCCAGACTCGAAGGAAGCGATCCGAAGCTGCGCGATGAGGGCATCCTCTACACCGCGCATCACGATCACCTCGGCGTCGGCAAGCCCGACGCCCGCGGCGACACGATCTACAACGGCGCGATCGACAACGGCTCGGGATGCGCGATCCTGCTCGAGATGGCGCGCGTCTGGGCGAACACGAAACCGGCGCCGAAGCGCTCGATCTACTTCGCCTCGGTTGCCGCCGAAGAGCAGGGACTGCTCGGCTCCGCCTACCTCGGCCAGCATCCGCCGATCCCCGCCGGCCATTTCGCCCTCAACCTCAACTACGACGCCATCCCCGAGATCGGGCGCGTGCGCGACGTCGTCATGACCGGGGTCGAGCGCACGACGTTCTTTCCCACGGCGAAGAACGTCACCGCCGCACTCGGCTTGACGATCACGCCCGATCCGCAGCCGGAACAGGGCCACTACTACCGCTCCGATCACTTCAGCCTCGGCAAAGTCGGAATCCCGGCGTTCTCCATCAGCGCCGGACACGACATCATCGGCAAGGGGAAAGCGTACGGCGAAGCGATGTGGCGCGACTACAACGAGCACCACTACCACCAGCCGAGCGACGAGTTCAATCCGAACTGGAACTGGGACGAGGGCGTGCAGATGGCGCAGCTCGGATACTGGCTGGGATGGGACGCTGCCAACGCCGCCACGATGCCGAACTGGAAACCGGGCGACGAGTTCCGCGCCGTTCGCGATCGCAGTCTGGGCAAAGCGTCTCGCTAACCGATCAAATGTAGAGCCGGCTCTCCAGCCGGCTCAGAAAAACGGCTTGCAGGCTCCAGCCGGCTGAGAGCCGGCTCTACATGCGGCCCAGAAATGTAGAGCCGGCTCTCCAGCCGGCTCAGAAAACGGCTTGCAGGCTCCAGCCGGCTGAGAGCCGGCTCTACATGCTAGCGGAGCAGGAGCCACCCTCCCGCCGCGGCCCACGCCAGAAACACGAAGTTGAGCAGCATGAGACGGCGGAAGAAGTGCGGGTCGCGGCCGGACTCGCGGACGTAGATGCGCCAGCCGAGGAGATTGGCGAGCGAGGCGATGATGGTGCCGCACCCGGCGGCATCGACGCCGTAGAGCAACTCGCGCCATCGCCCCGCGGCCATCGGCGACAGCAGCACAGTCGCCGGAACATTCGAGACCACCTGCGAAAGCGCGATCGACGCGGCATAAAGGTTCGCGCCGGCGCGATAGACGTGCATGGACCGCAGCCCTTCCACAATGATGAAGGTGAAGAAGAAGAGCGGAACGATCGAGTAGTCGATGGACAGAATCCTCCGGCGGAGGAAGAGCGTTCCGGCAATGAGCGCGCAGACCGCGGCCTCCCATGCAAGCGTCACGCGCGCGATCTCCAGAACGACCGCAGCGAAACAGACGGCGCCCGCGATTCCCGCCGCCGGACTGCGCTGCGGGAGCTCGATGCCCGCGGCGGCCATGGGACGCGACCGGCGGAACAGGAACATCACCGCGAGCAGTCCGGCGAGGTTCCAGGCCGCGAACGGCGCCATGACGCCGATGAAGTGTCCCGCGCTCCACGCCGAACGGTGAAACACGAAGAGGTTCTGCGGGTTTCCGAGGGGCGTCAGACATCCGACCAGATTCGCGGCGATGATCTCCAGGATCACCGCGTCCTCGACGTCGAACTCGGAGAAGCGCCCGGCGATGATGGTGAACGGGACGAGGACGAACAGAGCCACGTCGTTCGTCACCAGCGACGCCAGCGCGCCGCTGAGAATGATCAGCGCCAGTCCGAACGGCCGCGTCCGTGGGAAAAGCGACAACGTGGAGGCGACGGCGAGCTCGAGATATCCCGACGCGCGCAGGATCTCGATCGTCGTCAGCAGCGCGAAGAGGACGAGCAGCAGATCGACATCGACGGCGCGCAGCGCAGAACCGGCGGGCACGCGCCCTGCCATGACGAAAGCGACCGCGAGCGCGGCGCTCAGCAGCACCAGCCAGTGTCTGCGCGCCATGGCGAGCACGGCATCAGTGTAGCGGGCCACGCTTTTGCTATTGCTGCAATTCCTTCGGAGGTTGTTGCATGAAACGCATTGGATTCCTTTTCTCGGCTCTCCTCATCGTCGCGGCCCCCGCGATGGCCCGCTCCTTCGACCTGACCGGCTGGGTCTCCTGGGTGGACCCGAACAGCAGCGGAACGTTCAACTCCACGTCACCGAACCAGCCGTTCAACGTCAACTTCAACGGCAAGATCGGCTACGGAGTCGGGGCGAACATTTTCTGGGGCAGCAACATCTCGA
>DATFUW010000310.1:0-4880 GCA_035260605.1 Thermoanaerobaculia bacterium
TGCCGGCGCCGGCACCGAAATCGCCGAACAGGCGCGTGCCGAGCGCCGTCGCCGCCGAGGTCATGGCCAGACATCGCGCGATCGCACGCGGCGTGAAGCTGACCGCGGACACCGGCCCTTGCTGCGCGCGATCGACCTCGACCCCCTCGAGCCAGAGGTGAAAGCGCAGCAGCAGCGGGCGCGTATCGAACGCCCATTGCGCGATGAGGTTGCGGTGATCTTCCATTCGGGCGGCGATTGGGGTCAGGTCTTGAATTTGGTATTTGCTACACCCTGTGGAAAATACCAAATTCAAGACCTGACCCCATCCCCCTCGTCATCCGCTATCCGAGCGCGGCCAGCACCCGTTTCGGCGTCATCGGCATGCGGTAGAGGCGCTTGCCGGTGAGATCGAACACCGCGTTGGCGATCACCGCGCCCATCGGAACGATCGCCGGCTCGCCGCCGCCCTGCGGGGGCACCTCGTCGTTCTTCACCAGGATGGAGGTGATCTTCGGGGTCATCGAGAACCGCGGCAGCGCGTACGTGTCGAAGTTGCGGTCGCGGATGTCGCCGCCGTTGAACTGCAACTCTTCGCTGAGCGCGTAGCCCAGACCCATGTTGACGCAGCCGTCCATCTGCATCTTCGCGCCGAGCGGATTGACGACTTGCCCCATGTCCTGCCCGACCACGACGCGCTTGACCCGGATTTCGCCGGTCTTGCGATTGACGTCGACCTCGGCGACGAGCGCGGAGTAGGCGCCGGCGTCGAACCCAATGGCCACGCCGCGTCCCTGTCCCGAGGGCCCCGCGCCCGGCTTCCATCCGAACGCCTGCGCGGCGGTCTGCAGCGCCGTCCGCGCGCGCTTGTCCGTCAGATTGCGCAGGCGGAACTCGAGTGGATCGATCTTCTTCGCCGCGGCCATGACGTCGATCTGCGACTCCCGCGCGAACACGTTCATCCAGGCGCCGGGCGCGCGCCACGGTCCGGTGTTGAACGGATGCTCCACGCGGTGCTGCCGGATCTGCGCGCCGGGGACGTCGTAGAACATCTCCGTCGACCGTCCGCCCGCCGCCCATACGTCGTACTCCCACTGCGTGATCTTGCCGTTGTCGCCGACCGACGACACCACACGCGTCACCGCCGCCGGGCCGAAGGTGTCGTAGAGAAACTCCTCGGGGCGCGTCCACATGACCATCACCGGCTTGCCGGTGATCTTCGCCAGCCGCGCCGCCTCGACTCCCTGCTCGCACGGGCTCTTCCCGCCGAAGCCGCCGCCGACGTACGGCGTGATGACGCGGACCTGCATCTCGTCGACGCCGATCGCCTTGGCGATCCGCGGCCGCGCGCCGAACGGGCTCTGCGTCCCCGCCCACACCGTCATCTTCCCGTCTTTCCACTGCGCGACGGCCGTGTGCGGCTCCATCGGGGCGTGCGCCAGGTAGCCGCTGTGATACATCGACTGGAACTGACCGCTGACGTCCGGCGCCGGCCAGGTTTTCACGAAATAGTCGAACACCGACTCCGTGTCGAACTTCGCCTCCGGGTTCTTCCACTCTGCCTTGATCAGCGAGAGCGCCTCGCCGGCCTTCTCCGGATCGGCGTGCAGCGCGGCGACGAGATCGCCGTCCTCGACGACCGTGATGTCGCTCATCGCCTTGGCCTTCGAGGTGTCGAGCGATGTGCGCGTCGCGCCGAACACCGGCGGGCGGAGGATGCGCGCGTGGAGCATGCCCTCGATGCGTACGTCGCCCGCGTACTGCGCGCGTCCGGTGACCTTCTCTTTCGCATCGAGGCGGACCGCCGGTGTGCCGACGACCTTGTAGTCCTTGAGGCTCCGCAGCACCGCCTTCTCACCGACGAGCCGGGTGATGGCCTTCCCCTGCGCCAGCTCGCCATACGTCACCGAGCGTCCGCCGCCGCTGACCACGCCGTTTGCCACCGTCAGCTTCTCGCGCGGAACACCGAGCTTTTCCGACGCCAGGTTCAGCATCACCGCGCGTGCCTCCGCCGAGGCCGCGCGAACGGCCGGACCGAAGAAACGGGTGGAGAGCGAGCCCCACGTGCCGGCGTCCCACGGACAGAGGTCGGTGTCGCCCATGACCACGTGCATCGACTCCAGCGGCACGCCGAGCTCCTCGGCCGCCTCCTGAGCGAGCGAGGTCATCACGCCCTGTCCCATCTCGATCTTCCCGGAGAAAAGCGTGACCTTTCCGTTCGGATCGATGCGCAGATAGGCGTTCGGATCGCTGGGGTAGGGACGGCGCTGCGCGAACAGGTCGGTGGGGGCGGCGACGAGCACCAGGATCCCGCCGCCGAGAATCTTGCAGAAATCGCGTCGGTCCACGGAGGCGCCGATCATCGCGATACCTCCGCGATCGCATCCAGGATCCCCTGATGCGCCCCGCAACGGCAGAGGTTGCCATCCATCTCATCGATGATGGCTTCTCGGCTGGGATGCGGGTTCTTCTTCAGGAAGGCGACCGCATTCATGAGCTGGCCGGAAGTGCAGAAGCCGCACTGGAAGCCTGCGTGATCGATGAAGGCCTGCTGCAGCGGGTGAAGCTTTCCGTTCTGCTCCAGCCCCTCGACGGTCACGACGTCCTTGCCTTCGACGGAGGCGAGGGTGGTCTGGCACGAGCGGACCGCCTCTCCATTGAGATTGACGGTGCAGGCCCCGCATGCGCCGATGCCGCATCCATACTTAGTGCCGGTGAGCGCGAGGTCGCCGCGAAGCACCCACAGCAGTGTGCGGGTATCGTCGGTCTCCAGGGAAACCGGCTTGCGGTTGAGCCGAAACGCGATCTTCTTGTTCATGATCGCGGAATCGTATCAGCCTCCTCTGACCTCCGCCACCGCGCCGGCCGAGCGCCGTCCATGCTGCCCGCGTGCGATTCGTGACCACCGGTGAGGCGCTGGTGATTTTCGCGAAGAGAACGCCCGCGAAATCTGTCTCCGATGTTGAAGTGAAAGGAGATCATCATGAGAAGGACCATTGGGAAGGTTGCTGGAATCGGGACGCTGGCATTGCTGCTCGGCGGGTCCGCATTCGCCGCGCCGGAACAGTTGCAGGGACGGCAGGATCGACAACAGCAGACTCAGCAGCAGGTGTACCGGCAGCAGGACCGGCAGCAAGTGAACCGGCAGACCGCGGACCGAAGCTCGCAGCGCGACGGACGCCTCGAAGCCGGCGCCGTGACCCGGCCGATTCGTCATGAGCAGCAGGTGGTCAGCGGAATCGTGCAGCGCATCGACGCTCGCGCCGGCACGCTGCGGCTCCGCGAGGAAGGAACGCGGCGGGTCATCACCGTCGCCACCCGCAACCTCGAACGCGGCCGCCGCATGCGTCGCGGGGATCGGGTAACGATCTCGGGCGACTGGATGCGCGGGAGCATCTTCGACGCGCATCGCATCGAGTCGAGGCACTAAGTCGGTCGTGGGTTGCCGGTTGTCGGTCGTCGAAGGGCGATCGCAACCGGCAATGGCCTTTTGTGCGTCTTCCGGCAGAGCCCGCCAGCCTGTATCATCCTCAGATCCGCATCATCCGCATCGGAGGAGGCAGTATGCGCGGTTTCCGAGGCTCTCTCGTCGTGTTCTTTCTGGTTCTCGCACTCGTCGTCCCGTCGTTCGCCGTTGCCGGCGACGCCCCCCAAGCTTCGGGAAAATTCAAAGGCGCGCAGGTCTCGTTCGACGTCACCGGCGCGTACGCCTACTGGAGCCGCTCGTCGGATGCGGGGCCGGTGATCGTGGTGGCCGTCTCCAACGATCCATTCAACACCGCGGCATTCGACGGGTTCTACGATCCGGAGCCGGTCATCAACATGATGTTCGTCGACGAGCGGACTGCGGTCGTCTACTTCCAGTTCGAGCCGAACGGCAGCTATCACGGCCTTTCGTATCAGATCGCCGAGGGCGACAACTGCGGTTTCTGCCGCGATGCGGGCGTGAAGTCGAGCGTGCGCATCACCGGAAACCGCGCCGCGGGGAAGATCTCGTACAAGGGCGACCGGAGGACCTTCGACATCCAGTTCGACGTCCCGGTGGCGCCGAAGGTGTGGGGCAAGCCGCTCGCCTCGGACGGCGGAGATCCCGGCCGTGCCTATCGAGCCTACAACGTTGCCATGGAAAAGGGAGATCGGAAAGCCATCTTCGCCCTGCTCGACTCCAGCAATCAGGCGACGTGGTCCAGGCGCGTGAAGGAGGGGAAGCTGGAGTCGTACCTCGACTACCGTTCGGACAAAGTGCACTGGAACCTGAAGGAAGCGCAGATCATGCATGCCTACGAGCGCGGAAATCAGGCCCTGCTGCTGATCAAGGGCAGCAGTGCCCTGCTCGATCACATCCACGGACAGGTCTCGATGATGAAAGAGAACGGGAAGTGGAAGGTCTCGGATGAGATCTACCAGGTCGGCGAGTAGGGGGGACCGTCCATGAAGAAGATGATGCTGGTGCTCCTTGCCGCTTTCCTCGCGGTCCCATGCGTCGCGCAGGACTGGGCCAAACAGGAAGTCGAGAAATCGCCGCGCCACCGTGAGTGGGTCAACGTCAGGAACGGCAACCGGACGATCAGCGCGTTCGTCGTCTATCCGGAGGTCAGCCACAAGGCTCCGGCGATCGTGGTGATTCACGAAATCTTCGGCATGACCGATTGGGTGCAGCGCATGGCGGACGAGATCGCCGCGGCCGGGTACGTGGCCATCGCCCCCGACCTGCTGTCGGGCGTGCAGGGACTGACCGACCAGAGCGCGATCGGCAAAGCGATCCGCGATCTGCCGCCCGATCAGATCACCTCCGACCTCAACGCCGTGGCCGACTACGTCGCCAAGCTCCCGGCGGTCAACGGAACGGTGGCCGTCGCCGGATTCTGCTGGGGAGGGGGACAGGCCTTCCGCTTCGCCAC
>DATFUW010000311.1:0-7229 GCA_035260605.1 Thermoanaerobaculia bacterium
AATCGGGAGCGCCGGCTGGAGAGCCGGCGCCACAATCGGGATTCTTTGCGGGATTACTTGGTCTTGACGCAGCCGCTGTCGGCGTTTGACCACTCGTACTGGTAGCCGTAGCCGCCGTCGATGAACGGCGCCGGAGACCACGCGCACTTGTCGTCGGCTTCGTATCCACGGCGGTCGTACCACGCGTTGAGCAGCGAATCGGTGACCGCTTCGCGCGTTTCGTGGCAGACGAAGTGCTCCTGGTTCTGCACGGTATTGAACCCGCTGGCCGCGCAGCCGCTGCAGTTCGGATACGGCTCGATCGAGTACTTCACGCTGTTGCCCTGGTAGGAGAAGTACCCGTGGTAGGCGCAGTAGGCGAGGCTCGGTCCGCCGCACGAGGTCGACGATCCGTCCGAAGAGTAGGACGTGCCGGGAATGAAGACTTCATAGATGGCACTGTTGTCGAAGGCGTGCGATGCGAGATAGCGCTGCACCTCGCCCTGCACGGCCGAGTCGGTGACGTTGGTCGGAGGAGTGGAGGAGTCGAACCAGTCGGCCGTGCCGCCCGCGAGGTTGCTCTGGCTGATGTTGCCGTACCCGGCGACCGCGTCTTCGCCGTAATACTGGGTGATGGTGTTGAACTCGGGATTGGTGCCGTACTGATTCCGGAAATTCTGCAGGGTCGTCGCATAGCCGCTGTCGGCGCCGCCGCTGCCGAAGCTCGGACCCCAGAAAATCATGACCAGGTGCGCGTTGCGGATGACCGTGCCGTTCTTGTGATACGTGAGATTCTGACCACCGCCGCCGCCCGGCCGCGCCCAGCCGCGGATGGGATACTGATGCGTGTGGGTGTTGATCTGGGGAACGTTCTGTCCGAACAGCGCGGTACCGGCCAGGAACAAAGCTGACGCAAAGACGACAGAGGCTTTTTTCATGTTCTCCTCCCGACGATCGATATGAAATTTCCGGAACGACGGGAGTCTACACGAAATGGTGACAACGCGCACAACGAGCTGTGACGACGCGGCCATCAACCCGCGGGAGACGGGATTCGCCTGTCTCGATCCCGGTGAGCTCTTCGGAAACGGCAACCCCGTGGTTCTGGAAATCGGCTCGGGGAAAGGGCGCTTCCTGATCGCCGCGGCGACCGAACATCCCGAGATGAACTTCATCGGGATCGAGAAGTCGCTGCACTACCACCGCGTGATCTGCCAGCGCGTGGCGACGCGCGGCCTGCGCAACGTGCGGCTGGTCAATCACGACGCCTTTCCGGTGCTGCGGCGGATGATTCCCGACGCGTCGATCGCGGAGCTGCACATCTATTTCCCCGACCCATGGCCCAGGAAGCGGGAGCGGAAACGGCGAATCATCCGTCCCGATGCGCTGGCCGAGATGCGGCGCGTACTGCGCCCCGGAGGCTCGGGCTTCTACGTCACCGATCACCACGAATACTTCGAGTCCGCGGTCCCGCTGATCGCCGGATTCTTCCGTTCCGAGACCCGCATCCCCGGCGCAGGCGACCCTCCGCGGACCAACTACGAAGCCAAATACCGGGCGGAGGGGAGGGAGATCTACGAAGTGAGGTTCTGGAAGGATGATGGAGAACATTCATCGTTGACCCGCGATCCTTCATAATCCCGAGCATGCGCATCCTCGGGGTGGATCCGGGATCGGTGACGACGGGCTTTGGAGTCATCGATGCGGAACGCGGGCGGCTGGTGCTGATCGAGCAGGGCTCCATCACCACCCGGCGGGGAATGGAGTTCGGGGAGCGGCTGCGGCGGATCTACGAAGGGCTGGTGGTGGTGATTGGGCGGACGTCGCCGTCGGCGATGGCGGTGGAGACGCCGTTCGCCGGACGGAACATGAAGAGTCTGATTCAGCTCTCGCACGCGCGCGGCGTGGTGCTGTTGGCGGCGGAGAGTGCGCGGCTTCCGCTCTTCGAATACTCGCCGCGCTCTGTCAAGAGCGCGGTCGTCGGTTACGGTGCCGCGGAGAAGGAGCAGGTGGCCAAGATGGTCCGTCTGCTGCTGCCGGAATGCGCGAAGGCACTCCTCTCGGCGGACGCGGCCGACGCACTGGCGATCGCGATCTGTCACGCGCACACCGAGGCCACCAGGATTAAGATCGCGCGATGAGCGCGTCGCTGCCGGAGCAGGAAGCGGTCGAGGCGGGGGGGCAGAAACCGTCCGGACGCCTGCGGCGCACCTTCAGCGCGCTCCACTACCACGATTTCCGCCTGGTATGGATCGGGGCCTTCACCTCCACGACCGGTACGTGGATGCAGACGGTGGCCCAGGCGTGGGTGGTCTACTCGCTGACCGGCTCGGCGCTGCTCCTCGGTCTCGACGCTTTCCTGAGCACGGGCCCGATGCTCGTCTTCTCGCTGTTCGGCGGCGTGATCGCCGACCGCATCGACCGGCGCAAGATCATGATCGCCTCGCAGGTGCTGCAGATGACCTTCGCCTTCGTGCTGGCGCTGCTGCTCTTCACGCACAGGGTGAAGATCTGGCACATCTTCGTGCTGTCGTTTCTGACGGGCAGCGCGCAGTCGTTCAGCGGCCCGGCCTACGCCTCGCTGCTTCCACTGCTGGTGCGGCGCGAGGACGTGGCCAACGCAATCGCCATGAACTCGATGCAGTTCAATCTGGCGCGCATGATCGGGCCCATCCTCGGCGGACTGGCGCTCACGGCCTGGGGGGCGTCGGCTTGTTTCGGTCTCAACGGACTGTCGTTCGTCGCCGTGATCATCGCCTACCTGATGATCCGCACGCCGGTCATCGTCGGCGGCAGCGAGCGCAAGGGGATGATGGCCGACATGAAGGAAGGGGTGGCCTTCGTCGCCGGACGGCGCGGTCTGGTGCTGCTGACGTTCCTGGCGTTCGTCGGCACGTTCCTCGGCATGCCGATCGTGACCTTCCTTCCGGTCGTGGCCAAGGTCCTGTTTGCCGCCGGGCCGACGGCCTACACCTATCTGCTGAGCGCCTATGGAGTCGGCTCGGTCGTCGGCGCGCTGTTCGTCGCCGCCAGCAGTCATCTGCCCAACAAGGGAAAGATCGCGCTGCTGCTGCAACTGGCATTCGCCGCGCTGCTGATCGCCTTTGCCGTCTCGCGGTTCTTCCCGGCGAGCCTGCTGATCGCCTTCGGGGCTGGGGCCTGCATCGTCGGGGTGATCTCGCTCTACAGCTCGCTGGTGCAGCTCATGATCGGCGACTCGATGCGCGGCCGCGTGATGTCGATCTTCATGCTGGCCTTCCGCGGCGGGATGCCTCTGGGGAACCTGCTGGCCGGATTCGTGGCCCAGCGGTGGTCCATTTCCATCGCTCTGCTGGTCAACGGAATCATCCTCGCGCTGGTCGCCCTGGCGTTCATTCTCCGGAGGACGGACCTCGACGCCGGGCTGGCAGATCCCGTTCCCGCGTGACGCGACGCACACTTTTTGCTTAAATCACCGCTCTGGCCATGGCTAAGCCCAAAATGGAATCGACCGCGACCCTCGATCCGGCCGCCTGCGCGCCGGAGTGGATCGACATTCTCCGGCGGATGATCTTCGTCCGCCGCTTCGAGGAAACGACGGAACGCGAGTTCCGGCGCGGCAAGATCGGCGGGTACCTGCACGTCTACATCGGGCAGGAGGCGGTCGCCGCCGGAATCATCAGCGCCCTGCAGAAGGACGACATCGTCTTCTCCGGATACCGGGATCACGCGCAGGCATTGATGCTGGGGAGTGACCCCAACCGGGTGATGGCCGAGCTGTTCGGCAAGGCCACCGGCGTGTCGAAGGGGAAGGGCGGATCGATGCACCTCTTCGACGTGGAGCACGGCTTCTACGGCGGCTATGGCATCGTCGGGGGTCACGTCACGCTCGCTGCCGGCTCCGCGTACGCGCTCCGCTATCGCGAGACCGACCGCATCACCGTCTGCTACTTCGGCGACGGCGCGATGAACATCGGTTCGTTCCACGAGGCGATGAACATGACCGGCCTGTGGGGCCGCGACGGAATGGCGCCGATCGTCTTCGTCATCGAGAACAACGGCTACGCCATGGGGACGTCGGTCGAACGGCATTCGGCACTGCCCGATCTCGCCGCGCGCGTGCGCGCCTACAACATCCCCTCGGAGAAGGTCGATGGACAGGACGTCTTCGCGGTGCGCGGCGTCGCCGACCGCGTCGTCCGGCAGGTCCGCGAGACCGGCAAGCCGTACTGCATCGAGGCGGTCACCTACCGTTTCTCGGGCCACGGCGCCGCCGACATCCTGCAGCCGTATCGCTCGAAGGACGAGGTCGAGGAGCACAAGCATCGCGATCCGATCGTCATCCTCCGCAATCGTCTGGCCGAGGTCTGCGGCCTGACCGACGACGACGTGAAGAAGATGGAAGCAGAGGCGGCGGAGCGTGTGGCCGCTGCCGTGAAGTTCGCCGAGGAGAGTCCTGCGCCGGAGCCGGACGAGCTCTACCGCGACGTGGTTTCGGAATGAGCGAGAAGAGCTACCGCGACGCGATCCGCGAGGCGATGATCCAGGAGATGGACCGCAATGACGGCGTCGTCGTCATGGGCGAGGACATCGGAGTCTACGAGGGGACGTTCCGCATCACCGCCGGCATGTTGAAGAAGTACGGGGCCAAGCGGGTGATCGATACTCCGATCTCCGAGGCGGGGATGGCGGGAACCGCGGTGGGGATGGCCATGCTCGGGCTGCACCCGATCGTGGAGATGATGACCATGAACTTCTCCATCGTCGCCGCCGACCAGATCCTCAACCATGCGGCGAAGGTACGGTACTTCTCGGGCGGGCAGGTCGACGTCCCGGTGGTCATCCGCGGGCCGCAGGGGGCGGGCGTGCAGCTCTCGGCGCAGCACTCGCAGTCGTTCGAATCGTTCTACGGCCATTTCCCGGGGCTCACCGTCGCCGCGCCGGCGACGCCGGCCGACGCCAAGGGAATGCTGAAGAGCGCGATCCGCGGGCGCGATCCGGTGATTTTCCTGGAAAGCGCGGCCCTCTACGGGATGAAAGGAGAAGTTCCGGACGATGCCGACTTCACCGTGCCGTTCGGTCAGTCGCGCGTGGCGCGCGAGGGGAACGATGTGACGATCGTCTCTTACAGCCGCATGCTGCAGCTCTCACTCACGGCAGCCGAACGCCTGGCGCAGGAAGGGATCGAAGCGGAGGTCGTCGATCTCCGCACGCTCCGCCCGCTCGATCTGCAGCCGGCCTACGCCTCCGTGGCCAGGACGCATCGCTGCGTCGTCGTGCAGGAGCAGTGGAAGCCGTTCGGCGCCGCCGCGGAGATCGCCGCCAGCATCACCGAAAACGCCTTCGATGAGCTGGACGCGCCGGTGGAGCGGGTGACCGGCGAAGACGTGCCGATGCCGTACGCCCGCAACCTCGAGCTGCTCGCCACTCCGCACGAAGATCAGGTGATCGCCGCGGTCAAACGCACGATGTACAGGTCCTGAACCATGGAAATCATCATGCCCAAAATGGGCGACGCCATGACCGAGGGAAAGGTCGTCCGCTGGTACAAGAAGGCCGGGGACCCCGTCAAGAAAGGGGAGCCGGTGGCGGAGATCGAGACCGACAAGGTCAACCTCGATCTCGAGGCGGAGCAGGACGGCACGATCGGCGAAGTCGCGGCGGGCGAGGGGCAGGTCGTTCCCGTCGGCGGCCGGCTGGCGACGATTCTCAGTGCGGGCGAGAAGACGGAGCCTCAGCGCCGGGCCACCGACAAGAAGGACTCGGTCAAGCACACCACCGGCGAGTACGCCGAGGCCATCGAGATGAAGGGACCGCCGCGAAAGGACCACTCGGCCCCGCCGGGCAACGTGGTCGACCTTTCGCGCGCCCAGCCGGGACACAGGAGGTCCTCGCCGCTGGCGCGGCGGATGGCGCGCGACATGGGAGTGGATCTCGAGTCGATCCAGGGAAGCGGACCGCAGGGCCGCATTGTCGCCAACGACATCCGGAGCGTGGCCTCCGCGGCACCGGCGCGGCGTGCTGTTGCCGCGGCCCCGCCGCTGCAGGAGCGGACGATTCCGCTCTCCGCGATGCGCCGCACCATCGCCAAACGGCTCGCGGAGTCGACCGGGCCGGTGCCGCATTTCTATCTGACGGCCGAATACGACGTCACGGACCTCGTTTCACTCCGGCAGCAGCTCAGCGACATCGAGAGCGTGAAGTTGAGCATCAACGACTTCGTCATCCGCGCGGTTGCCCTCGCGCTGCGGCAGCATCCGAACGTCAATGCGAGCTGGGGCGAAACGGCGATCACCGAGCATGGCGAGATCCACATCGGCGTCGCAGTCTCGACGCCGGAAGGACTGATCACGCCAGTGGTGCGCAACGCCGACCGGAAGTCGATCGCCGAAATCGCGGGAGCAGTGCGCGCGCTCGCCGAGAAGGCCAAGAACCGCAAGCTGATGCCGAACGAATACCAGGGTTCGACCTTCACCATCTCGAACCTCGGCGCGTGGGGCATCGAAGAGTTCACGGCCATCATCAATCCGCCGAACTCCGCGATCCTGGCCATCGGCGCCGCCGCGCCGCGCCCGGTCGTCGTCGACCGCCAGATCGTAGTGCGCGACCGGATCAAGGTGACCATGTCGTGCGACCACCGCGTGGTCGACGGTGCCGCGGGTGCGGAGTTCCTCCGGACGCTGCGGCAGTACTTCGAGCAGCCCGTGCGGCTGTTGATCTAAGATTCCGATCGCCGGGGCGATGCGCATTGAAGCCGCCGGCATCAATCCCGCACGGATCGTGTTACGCTACGTGCATCCCCGACATGCCCAGCCTCCAGGAGCTCCTCGGGATCCTGATCCTCGTAGCCGTCATCTGGGTGCTCCTGAAGATGGCGCGGTTGGCGCTCCGACTTTTTTTCTTCCTCTTCACGCTCGGACTGGTCATCGGGTTGCTCTATTTCGTGCTCGTGAGGTGACTGTGGGCGATCGTAAATACAAACATCGCGGATATCAGGACGGCGGCTCGTTCGGCCAGCGCTCGGGCGGCGAGGGCCGTCCGCAGGGCCCGCGGCCCGAACCGCAGCGGCAGCGCATCGAAGGGGCGCCGCGCGGACGGACCGCCGGAGGGTTTGGCCCGGAAGTCTTCAAGTGCAACCAGTGCGGGCAGCCGCGGATCGGACTGGAACAACCCTCCTTCGACGAGGCCTGCGCGAAGTGCGGCGCCGACCTCCATACCTGCGGCAACTGCCGCTTCTTCGACACCACCACCATGTGGGAGTGCCGCGAGAA
>DATFUW010000312.1:0-3967 GCA_035260605.1 Thermoanaerobaculia bacterium
CAGGCGCGACTCCCCGCGCTGCAGGCCGCGCATCGCCGCCAGCAGATCATCGGAGAGGAGACGGCGCGCCGCCGGATTCATCCGCTCCACGTTCCCGTCGAAGTCGCACATCACGATCCCCGAGGGCGACGCGTCGACGAGCTTCTGCAGCAGCTGGTGCTGCTCCTCGGCCCTCAGCCGCTCCTCGCGCAGGCGATCGATCATCCGGTTGTAGACCGCGATCAGGTCGTCCATCTCCGGCTGGCCGACGGGAACGAAGCGCGACCCGAAGTCGCGCTCTCCGATCAGTTCCGCCCCCGTGCGGATTAGATCGAGTGGGACGAAGAGCGCGCGCACCATCCGCCAGCCGATGGCGATCGAGACCACAAACGCCGCCTCGATCGCGAAGAGCAGGAGGGGCTGTCTAACCAGAAGGAATCCGGCGGCGGCCACGAGCGCCACGTGCAGCACCACCAGATAGAGGATGAATTTCGCGCGGAGCGTCATCCCAGCGTCAGCGCCCTTCCGCCGCCATCCCGTATTTCTCGAGCCGCCGGTAGAGCGCCGCGCGGCTCAGTCCGAGCGCCTCCGCCACGCGGGAGATGTTCCCGTCGTAGTGCTTCATCGACTTGGCGATCATCGCCTTCTCGATCTCGTCGAGCGTCATCGCTCCCGGTTCGGGAAGCGCCGAGCCGCGCGCCACGGCATCGCCCGGCGCGAAATGCTCCACGTCGAGCTGAAGCCGGTCGTGCATCAGCACCGCGCGCTCGATCGCCTGCCGGAGCTGGCGGATGTTCCCCGGCCAGGCCTGCGACTTCAGCCACTCCATGGCCCGCGGCGCGATCGATTCCACCTCGCGCCCGTACTGCGCCGCTGCCATCCGCAGGAAATGCGCGGCCAGCGTGGGGATGTCTCCGCGGCGTCCGCGCAGCGGGGCAAGCTCGATGCCGATCAGGTTGAGGCGATACAGCAGGTCCTCGCGGAACTCGCCGCGCAGCACCAGCTCGCCGAGCGGGCGGTTCGTGGCCGAGACCACGCGCACATCGACACTGCGCGTGCGGCTCGATCCCAGCACTTCGTAGGTGCGGTCCTGCAGGACGCGAAGCAGCTTCACCTGCGAAGAGGGATCGAGCTCGCCGATCTCGTCGAGGAAGATCGTGCCGCCGTCGGCCGTCTCGAAGCGGCCTTTCCGGTCCTGGCGCGCATCGGTGAACGCGCCGCGGACGTGTCCGAACATCTCGCTCTCGAACAACGTCGCCGAGATCCCGCCGAGATTCACCTTGACGAAGGGGCCGCCGCGCCGGCGGCTGTTGCGGTGGATCGCCTCGGCGATCAGCTCCTTGCCCGTCCCGCTCTCGCCGGTGATCAGCACCGAGGCCTCGGTCGGCGCCACGCGCCCGACGAGTTCGAGGACGCGCAGGACGGTCGGATCGCTTCCGATGATCCTCGAGAAATCGAAGCGCTCGTCGAGCTCGGCGCGCGTGCTCGACCGCTCCGCCGGCGATTCCGCGAGGCGCAGCGTGGTCCCCACGGACTGGATCACATGTGCGTTCGACCACGGCTTGGTGATGAAGTCGGCCGCCCCCCGCTTCATCCCCTCCACCGCCAAGGCGATCGATCCCCACGCCGTCATCAGGATCACCGGAAGCGACGGATCGGCGGCCCGGAGATCGGCCAGCAATTGCAGCCCTTCCTCGCCGGTGGTACGGCGCGAGAAGTTCATGTCCTGTACGACGAGCCGCGGGCGCTCGCGCCGGACGGCTTCCAGCGCCTCGACCGGCGAAGACGCCGTCACGGCCCCGTAGCCATGCTGCTTGAACAGCAGGGCCAGCGAGGCCGTGATCGATGCGTCGTCGTCGACGATGAGAATCGGGCCGTTCACTCGTAGTGCAACGCTTCCGCGGGCTGAACTCGTCCCGCCAGCCAGCTCGGATACAAACCGCACAGCAATGTGATCGCGTAGATCGTGCAGAGCGCCGCGATCAGACCGATGGTAAACGACGCCGGCGTGAGAATGGAAAACGCCCCGATGGCCGGCAACTGCGCCACGATGACGACCCCGAGAATCGAGGCGAGCGTCGCCAGCAGGGCCACCTCGCCCAGGATCTGCCGTTGGACCTCGCGGCCGGTGGCGCCGAGCGCGCGCCGGAGTCCGATCTCCCGCGTGCGGCGCGTGATCGTCTGCCAGAGGACGCCGGACAGCCCGAGCGTGACCATGCCGATCAGAAACGCGGCGAGGATGCCGAGGATGATCGCCGGCAGCAGGTAGATGCGGTTCATGAACTTCCGCATCTGTTCCATGTGCGCGATGCGCACGGGGAAGTCGGGCGCGACCTGATGCAGGCGCTTGATCAGCGTCTCTTCGAACTCCGCCGGCGTTCCCGTGCGGATGCGCAGCACCAGGTCCTCGTTCGAGAGGCTCCGGCTGCCGTGCACCGGAGAAGGGTTCGTCGAATAGCGTCCGAACACCATGTTGATGTGCTCCGAGGAGAACTCGCCGTCTTTGCGATACGGCGCGACGATCCCCACGACGCGGAAGTGGCTCTCCGGCCCGCTCTGCACGATCCTTCCGACCACGCCGTCGATCGAGCCGAAGAGCGCCCGCGCGGCGTCGGCGTCGATGACCATCGGCGAGACGTTCGCCGCGTCGTCATCCGGCGAGAACCAGCGGCCGCGCAGGACCGGCATGCGCATCACCGTCGCGAAGTCGTCGCTCACGGTGTCGCGGGCCACGTCGATCTTGCGCGAGCCCGCATCGATCCCCGAGGTCCAGCTTCCCGTTCCGTACGTCGGCATCATCGAGGCTCCCACCGATTCCACCTGGGGCATCGACCGCGCCTCGTGCATCATGGCCTCGGTCGAGGCGTTGACCTTCTCGGCTGTGGCATTCTGCGGAACCGTGACCTTCGCCACCCAGACATTGCGGTAGTCGAATCCGAGCGGCTTCCGCCAGCGAAGCACCATGCTCGCCGTGAACGTTCCCACCGCGAACACGACCAGAAACGAGAAGAAGATCTCGATCATGATGAGGGCGTTCGAACGCTTGCGCTTCCACACCAGTTTCAGCAGATGACGGATCACGCGACACCTCCACGCAGAGCATTCACGGGATCGAGACGGGACATTTTCCAGGCCGGGTAGAGGCCGGAGAACACGCCGAAGAAGGCGGCGATGAGCATGCCGTAGAGAAAGACGCCGGCGCTGAGCTCGAAATGCGCCCCCGGGATCAGCTCCGCCGATTCGATCGCGCGCAGCGCGATCCAGGCCAGGATGAAGGAGATCGTTCCTCCGATCAGCGTCAGGATGACGTTCTCCAGCACGAACTGCGACACCAGCGAGCGTCGCGGCGCGCCGAACGCCTTGCGCACGCCGATCTCCGACGACCGCTCCAGGATCCGGCTCAGATTCAGCGTCACCAGGTTCAGCGCGGGGAGGGCCATGAAGAGCAAGGCGAGGCCGGCGAGAAACGCGCGGACCATGGCGACGGCGTGGGTGCCGGCCTTGTTGTGGGTCGCCGTGCGCGCGAACGCCTCGAAGGTCGTGTCGAGCGACGAGGACAACGTCTGGAATTGCTTCGGATCCGTCAGCGGAATCCGCGTCACGCGCGTGGCGAATTCGCGCTGAATCCCCGGGATGTCGCCCGGCTGCCTGGCCAGCACCGCCCCGAGCAGGCGGCCGAACGTCGACGTCCGCTCGTCCGAGCTGGGCGGGCCGAGCGGCGCCCACATCTCCGAGTACGGCATGACCTGCGCGATGGACGGCCGCGGAACGACGCCCACCACACGGTAGACCTGCCCGCCCACATCGATGGAGCGCCCCAGTGCCGGCGCGTCACCGAAAAGCTGCGCGCGCAGCGTGTCGCTGATGATCACGACCGAGAGGTTGCCGTCGTCGTCCGCCGCCGTGAACGGCGCCCCTTCGAGAAACGTGAAATCGAAGACCTTCCAGTATTCGGGATCGGTGCGGCGCAACGCCGCCTCCACCCGCC
>DATFUW010000313.1:0-2102 GCA_035260605.1 Thermoanaerobaculia bacterium
GACTTGAGCAGCGGATAGTTCGGCTGCCCGTCGTAACGGAGGTGATGTTCGAAGGCCACCACGACCGTCAGCGGCGGTGCGCCGTCGATCGAACTGAGGTACCACGCCCCCTCCTGAGCATGACCCTTCATCGTCTCCCACTCGGCACCTTCGAGCCGGCCCGGTTTGTTCAGCACGCTGAGCGGCACGGTCAGCTTGCCGATGTCGTGGAGGAGGGCGGCCATGCCGAACGCGTGGAGCAGCGAGCCCTGGATGCCGAAGGAGCGCGCGAGCGCGAGCACGAGCAGCGAGACGTTCACCGAGTGGACGAAGGTGTACTCGTCGTGCTCCTTGAGTTTGGCCAGCGGCAGGACGGCGCGCGTGGTGCGCGACAGAGAGTCGATGAAGCTCCAGACCAGTTCCGTCATCTGAGCCATGGGCAGCTTCTTCTCGGCGCGGAAGCGGGACCACGCCTCACGGACCATCTCCAGTTGCTCGACGGAGAGCGCGCGTCCGCGGTCCGGCTCCTTTTCCTCGTCGACGGCCACGGTCACGTGTCCGAGGATGACGTGCGGCGTCGATTCGAGCGAGCCGCCGAGGGCGAGCGATCCGACGAGCTGAAAGGCCTCTTCGGTCTGCAGTCCGGCGGCGAGCGTGATGCGCTCCACCCCCCGGCGCTGCAGCAACTCGACGAACTGATGGACCGACAGCGTGGTCCTGCGGATGATTTCCTGCTCGACGACGAGATCGTCCCCGACGATGAAATAGGTGATCGACTCGCGGCCGGTTTCGCGCAGCACGTGATTGAGCGAGGCCACGATCTGATCGACTGACTGGATCACGCGCGGATGATCGGCCGGATAGAGCGTCCGCATGGTGATGGCTGAGGCGATCGGCGTGGCCAGGTGCTCCATCGTTCAGCTCCGCGTCAGCCGCGCGCAGACGTCGCGGATGTATCGGTTGCGGGACCGGCGTCCGAGCTCCACGAGCTCGAAGCACGCAGTCGCCGGATAGCCGCTCAGCGAGTCCCAGGCGGCGTTGCGCTCTTCGCGCGAGGGCCAGGGAAGCAACGAATCGCTGAAGAAGCGCTGCAGGGGGGCCAGTGCAGCGGGATCGCCGAGCTCGCCCAGCGCCCGGATGGCCTTCACGCGCAGGGAGCGCCGCCTTCCGAACAGGTCATTTCCTCCGACGATCGAGAGCAGAGGGCCGAGTCCCTCCCGGATCTTCGTGCTGCCGATCAGCGTGACCGCCGCCTCGGCGACCTTTGGATCGGGATCGCGCACCAGGTGATCGAGCAGATCGGGCGGGACCTCCGGGTCGAGCGCGAAGAGCGACTTGATGGCCTCCATCCGCACGCGCAGGTCGGCGTGCTGGGCGAGCCGTCGAATTTCCGGCAGCGTGCTCCGGTCGTTGACCGCGCGCAGGAGCACGATCATGTTGCGGATGACGAACCACCGCGAGTCGGCCAGCAGCGCCGTGACCTCGGGAACGACCACCGGCCCGAGCGAGGCGATGAAGTCGAATAGCCGGCGCCGCCGCGAGCGGTTGCTCTCTTCGGTCAGCGCCAGCAGGAGATTGCGTCGTGCCCCGGCACCGAGGACTTCGATCAGCCGCTGGATGGAACGGCTGTCCTCCGGCGAGGCCTGGTAGAGGCATTCGACCAGCCCGCGGATCGTTTCCCCGCTCGCCAGCCGGCCGATGGATGCGTGGACCGCATGGCGTACTTCGTCGCCGTCGGCCTCCGCGGCGATCTCCAGGAGGCCCTGCACGAATTCCAGCGCTTCGCCGAAAGCTCGGCCGTCCAGCGCCGCACGCACCAGCGCCTCCAGCCGCAGCAGCGGAAGCGGTGGGCGGAACGCTCCGAGTTTGGCCAGCAGGTCGAGGATCGTCCGCGCGAGCTGGCGCGTGACCGCGTCGTCGCCCACCGTGTCCGTGCGGTTGCCGAGCAGATCTTTCGACGGCGGCGCCGAAGCGACCTCGGGAATGTGAATGGAAACCTTGTCGAGCAGCGCCGTGTGGTCGTCGGGATTGAAACGATCGACGTCGTCCTCTCCGAACAGCCGCACCAGATCTCCGATCACGGCGTCCGAGGGCGGCGCGGCGCGCGAAGGCGTCTCCAGCGC
>DATFUW010000314.1:0-5263 GCA_035260605.1 Thermoanaerobaculia bacterium
CTTCATCTTCGGATTCCAGCGCTTGGTCTGATGACCGAAGTGAACGCCAGCTTCCAATAGCTCTTTCATCGTAATTGAGACCGCCAAGTGAACCCTCCTTTACCGGTTGAATTTCGAAGCAAAACAAAAAGACAGGAGCGAGCCAGCTCCTGTCCGAAATGAAACTCCCTGCGAGAACGAAACCATTGGAAATCAGCGCTTGGAGAACTGGAAGCGAGCCCGGGCGCCGCGCTGACCGTACTTCTTGCGCTCTTTCATGCGCGGGTCGCGCGTGAGCAGGCCGGCCTTCTTGAGGCGCTTCCGCAGCTCGGTGTTGTAGACCTGCAGCGCGCGGGAGATCCCGTGGCGGATGGCGCCCGCCTGGCCGCTCGGCCCGCCGCCGTCGACGACCGCGACGATGTCGAACTTGTCGACCGTCTCGGTCAGCGAGAGCGGCTGCTTGATGATCATCTTCAGCACTTCGTTGGGAAAGTATTCGTCGAGCGAGCGGTCGTTGACCATGATCTGCCCGCTTCCCTGACGCAGATGCACGCGGGCCGTCGAGGTCTTCCGACGTCCCGTGCCGTAGTATTCAACCAGAGCCAAGATTCCTCCTGTCGTTACTCCGCGATCTCGATCCGCTCCGGCTTCTGCGCCTGATGCGGATGATTCGTGCCGCGATATACCTTCAGTTTCTTCAGCATCTTCCGTCCGAGCTTGCTCTTCGGAAGCATTCCCCAGACCGCCTCTTCGATCATCGTCTCCGGCTTCTCGGCACGCACGAACCGCGCCGCGCGCTCCTTCAATCCGCCGGGGTACATCGAGTGATGACGGTAGATCTTGTCTGATTCCTTCTTGCCGGTCAGGACCACTTTCTCGGCGTTGATGACGATCACGTGATCGCCCGTATCGAGAAACGGCGTGTATGCCGGTTTGTTCTTGCCCGAGAGGATCCGGGCAATGGTAGTCGACAGCCGGCCGAGCACTTTCCCATCGGCATCGATGATGAACCAGCGCTGCTCGATGTCACCCTTCTTGGGGAAATAGGTACGCATGACTCTCCTGAAAACAACTGCTCGAATTTCGTCCTGGAGGACCCCGGCGCGGAGTGGACTGCAGCGCCGAAATCATTCAAAGACAACGACTACACACCTTCCCTGAAGAAAGGGGGGAAACGGTAACACTGCCGAACAGTGCGAGTCAAGGAGGCATTCCAGTGACTTGCGATCGGCGCCGGCGGTCGGAGAGGGCCACTCCCCGAGCGCCGCTCCCGTGGTAAAACGCCCGCCGCATGCCCGCACAGATCATCGACGGCAAAGCAGTCGCGCAGCAGGTCGAGGCCGAGGTCCGCGACGAACTGCAGCGGCTCGGATACACGCCGAATCTCGTCGTCATCCGCGTCGGCAACGACCCGGCCTCCGAGGTCTACGTCCGCAACAAGGCGCGAAAGGCGAAGGAACTCGGGCTGCGCGGTACCGAGCTGGTCTTCGATGCTTCGATGCGCGAGCCCGACCTCCTGGGGCAGATCGCGCGCCTGAACGGCGACCCCGATGTCGACGGCATCCTGGTGCAGCTTCCGCTTCCGAAGCAGATCGATTCGAAGAAGGTCATCGAGGCCATCGACCCGCGCAAGGACGTCGACGGCTTCCATCCGATGAACGTCGGACTGCTGCACCTCGGGCAGCCGTCGCTCGTCCCCTGCACGCCGGCGGGAATCCTGCGTCTGATCCGCGCGACGGGCGCCGGCATCGAGGGAGCGCGCGCGGGGGTGATCGGCCGCAGCGACATCGTCGGCAAACCGGTCGCCGCGCTGCTGCTGCGGGAGAACGCCACGGTCACGATCTGCCATTCGAAGACGAGAGACCTCGCTGCCGTGGCCCGCGAGGCCGACATCCTCGTGGCGGCGATCGGCCGTCCTCGGTTCGTCACCGCGGCCATGGTCAAACCGGGGGCCGTGGTCATCGACGTCGGCATCAACCGCGTGGAGGGGAAGCTCACCGGCGACGTCGATTTTCAGAACGTGCGTGAGATCGCTTCTTGGATTACGCCGGTCCCCGGCGGCGTCGGCCCGATGACCATCGCCATGCTGATGCGCAATACCGTGATCGCGGCGAAGGAGCGGCGGTGATTCTGCGCGTTGGACTGACCGGCGGCATCGCCTCGGGAAAATCGACCGTGGCGCAAACGCTCGCCGGCCTCGGCTGCATGGTCATCGATGCCGACGCCATCGTCGCGCGGCTCTACCAGCCTGGTGAAGCGGGTTACGACGCGCTCGTCCGCGCCTACGGGGAACGCATCGTCGGGCCCGACGGGGAGATCGACCGCCCGAAGGTGGCACGAATCGCCTTCGCCGACGAGGAATCGGCCAAGCGCCTCAATGCGCTGATCCATCCGCTGGTCATCGACGAGGAGGAGCGGATGATCGCGGCCGAGGCGCAGCGCTTCCCGGAGCGCGACCGCATCGCCGTGGTCGAGGCCACGCTGCTGCTCGAATCGGGAGGAAGAGGGCGGTACGACCGCATCATCGTCGTCGACGCCGACCCGCACACGCAGATCGAACGCGCGGTGGCCCGGGGGATGGACCGCACGGACGCCGAACGCCGCATGGCCCGCCAGATGGCCCGCGACCATCGCCGCCGGCACGCCGACTACGTCATCGAGAACAACGGCGATCTCGGGGAACTCGAGACCCTTGCCTGCAACGTATACGAGAAGCTGCAGGCCGACCTGGCGATCAAAAAGAAAGACGCCGCCGGAGGCCCGGCGGCGTTTGAACAAAACAACCGCTGACTAGGTCGAAGTCTTCGTGGTGCTGGTCATCGATGTGCCGGTCGTCTCCGTCCCGGTCGACATCGTCCCGGTCGTCTCCGTCCCGGTCGACATCGTGCCGGTCGTGCCGGTCATCGACGTATCGGTGGCCATCGTCGACTCAGTGCTCGTCATCGCCGTATCGGTCGCCGTGGCGCCCGTGTCGGTGGCGTTCACGTTCGATTCCTGCTTGCAGGCGTAGCCGAAGAGAGTAAGGGCCGCGACCGCCAGGAGTGCCAAAAGGGTTTTCTTCATATGTTTCCTCTCTAATGTTTGAACTGCGTACCTCACATCGTTCCTCGGAATCGTTCTGACAGTGCCTGCCCTCACCTCCTTGCGCATCCGATTGTTGGATCTACCCGGAGAAATTGAGTGCCCGGGGCCACTTGCCCCGACATGGAATCGATGGTCGGCCTGACGAGGTAGCAACGCGAATGCCAGAGCCGGCCAGTGCCGTTAGTGCTTCTTCGTGCTCGTTTTCGAGGGTGCCTTCTTGCCAGCCTGACTCGCCGTGCCGCTCGTCCCGGTGACCATCGGAGCCGGCATGCCATTCGTCCCGGTCATCGACGTTCCCATCGTTCCCATGGTTCCAGTTCCGGTGGTATCGCTGGTCACCATGGTCGTGGTCGTCCCCGTCGTATCCGTCGCCGTATCGCTGCTGACTCCGGTGTCGGTGATTGCGGTATCGGTATTGACGTTCTCCTCCTTCTTGCACCCCAGGGCGAAGATCATCACGGCGGAGAGTGCAACCAATGTCAACAAGAAGGATTTCTTCATCAGAACATCACCTCGACTTTGCTTTGAGTTATCTTCCGGAGTACCCACGGGGCGGGGACGTGAGCGGACTCCGCTCACGAGGCGGTATAGTTTAGGAAGGCCCTCCCCAATGTCAAGCAGCCCTTCCGGCGCATCCAACCGAGGAAATTCACCCATCTCGCGGATCGTGACCTCGCCCGACGGCACGGCGATCGCCTATGACGTCCACGAAGGGGCCTCCGAAACCGGGGTCCTCGTCATCCCCGGCTTCTGGCGCGAGCGGCGGCACCGTTCGATGCTGGCCCTCGCGGCGCTCCTGCAGGAGCACGGATTTTTGACCGCGGTGACCGATCCCCGTGGCCACGGCGACAGCGGCGGGACGTACGGATTCAACCGGCACGAGCACGAAGACACGGCAGCCGTGGCCTCCGACCTGATCGAGCAGCGCGGGCTCCGGTCGATCGTCCTGCTCGGATTCTCCTACGGCGGTTCGGTTGCCATTTCCACGGCGGCTCGGCACGAGCTGCCGGTCCGGGCGCTGATCCTGATCTCGCCCGTGGCCGATTTCGAGATGATCCGCCCGCGCATCAATCCGTTCACCATCCACCGGCACATCGCGCTGGGGCAGGTGATGCACCGGCCGCGCTTCGCCTGGCGTGCGCGGCGCGCGCCGAAACTGCGCGCGCTCGACGACATGCCGAACGTACACGCGCCGGTCTGCTTCATCCACGTGCGCAACGACTGGCTCATCGGGCACCGCAACTCAGTGGCCTTGTACGAGGCGGCAAACGAGCCGAAGGAGCTGCACATCATGGACATCCTCGGCAACTACCACGCGGACCGGATCTTCTCGGTCGCGGCGGACACGGTCGAACCGATCTTTCTCGAGTTCCTCCGACGCTACGCCTGAGGAGGGACGGCGCTCTCCGCGTTGCGGCCGAGGACCACGAGGGTCACGTCGTCCGCGAGGGGTGTGCTGCCGACGTGCGCCAGGACGGCCGATTCCACCGCTCGGGCCACTCCGTCGGCCGCCAGGCCGTGTGTTTCGCTGAGCGTTCGCTGCAGTGAGGTCGATGCGAGGTCCTCGCCCTCGCTGTTCTCCGCTTCGGAGATGCCATCGGTGAAAAGCACGAGCGAGTCACCCGGATCGAGGGTGACGGTGCGATTGCGATATTCGGCGCGCGTGACCACCCCGAGCAGCAGATCGGTTTCGCCGAGCTCTTCCACTCCGGTGGCATACACGCGGATCGGCGGCGTGTGTCCCGCATTGGCGTACTCCACGATTCCGGTCTTCGTGTCGAGCCGGCCGAGGAAGAGCGTCACGAACTTCGACTGCGGCAGGATCTCCTTGAGCGCGCTGTTCAATCTCGTCACCAGATCCGCCGGCGCCGGGTCGCTCTTGGTGAAGATTCGAAATGCGGCCTGCAGCCCGGCCATCATCAGCCCGGCGGTGACTCCCTTGCCGCTGACGTCGGCGATCACGAAGTAGACGCGCCCGTCGGGGCGGACGACGAAGTCGTAGTAGTCGCCGCTGATCGTCCGGCAGGGACGGTTGATCCCTGCGAAGGTGTAGCCCGGAACTCCGGTGGGAGCGGGCGAGAGCAGCCGGCGCTGGATCACCGACGCGGTCTTCAGCTCCTCGTCCATGATGCGCTTCTGGATCGCCTCTTCGCGCAGGCGGGTGGTCTCGAGCTTGATCGCCGCGAACCGGGCGATGTGG
>DATFUW010000315.1:0-4637 GCA_035260605.1 Thermoanaerobaculia bacterium
ACGCTGGACGCACGGCAGATCGATGCGGTCGTTCTCTACATCCGCACGCTGAAGCAGAGCGGAGCCCCTGGAGCATCCCCTGCAGCCGGTGTCCCGCGGAGCTGACGGCGGAACGGGTCTTCCGAAGCTATAATTGAGGAGATCCGACGGGTGCGGTGTTGTCCAGCCCGCAGCCCCAATCACCCGCCGCAATCGGGATCAGGAAGCGGCGGATGCTGAAAAACCTGCCAATGATTCGTGAGGAGCTCGCGCCGATGTTTCGGGCGCTGGAGTCCTCTCCCGACCCTGTCTTTGTGACCGATCGCCTGAATCGCATTCTGTTCTGGAACGATGCGGCCCGCGCGCTGCTCGGTTTCGAGCCGGAGGAGGCCATCGGCGCCCCGTGCGCGGAACTGTTGCGCGGCTGCGATCAGTTCGGGAATCGTTACTGCTCGGACAACTGTCCGATCATGCAAATGGCCAATCGCGGCGAGTCGATTCGAGAATTCGATCTCACGTTGGAGTCGAAGGACCACCAGACGCTGCAGGGGAGAGTCACCGTCCTGCAGCTTCGTGCCGGAGAGAGTGACGACTACTTTCTGCTTCATCTCCTTCACGGACATCAGAACCGGCAGACGACCGCGACTGCTCCTCCCACCGAGCCGCCTCGGCCACGGCTCATTTCCGCGCGCGAGTCTGCCGATGCGCGCGCCCGAAAACTCACGGCGCGCGAGGTCGAGGTGCTGGGAATGCTCGCCGCCGGCCGCAGCACCCCGGAAATCGCCGAACGCCTGCACATCGCGCAGCTCACGGCTCGCAGTCACATTCAGAACATCCTGGAGAAGCTGGAAGTGCACTCCAAGGCGGAGGCCGTGGCCTTCGCTTTTCAGAAGAGCCTGATCTGACCCGCGCGCTCCGAATCCGGAGCTCGACGAGGCCGTCAGGACCGTGTGGGAGACGCATCTCCAGTTCCTTCGACCGTGATCTCGCCGAACGCCTCGCGGCGCGAGCGGGTGAACGGAATCAGCATCGGCACCTGGCGCCGGTACTGCTCGTACAAGCTGCCGTGTTCGCGCACGAGGTCGCGCTCCTCGAACTGAATGGCCAGCAGGATGTACGCCGTCGTGGCGATGGCGAAGAGCAGATGCGCGAACGTCATCCGCGGCGTCATCCAGAAGGCGAGGAGAAATCCGACGTACAGCGGGTGCCGCACCAGGCGGTACAGACCCGGCGTTCCGAATCGAAGCCGCGTGTATGGTTTGCCGCGCAGCGCCAGCCACACCTGGCGCAGCCCGAAGAGGTCGAAGTGGTTGATCAGGAACGTGGCGACGAGGACGAGCAGCCATCCGAAGGCGAACAGCGTCAGCAGCACCGCGCGGCCGGCAGGCTCGCTCACCGACCAAACCACGCCGCCGAGCGGCCGCCATTGCCAGACGAGCAACGCCAGCGCCAGGCTGGCGAACAGAACGAAGGTCGAGCGCTCGGCCGCCGCCGGGACGATCCGCGTCCAGCGCGCCTTGAACCACGGACGCGCCATGACGCTGTGCTGCACCGCGAAGAGCAGGAGCAGCGCGGTGTCGATGGCGATCGAGGGCAACAACGGCGCCGTCGCCGGACCGTCGAGCCTGGTTGGAACCGCGAAGCCTCCGACGAAGGCAATGGCATAGAGGAACGTCGCCAGAAACAGGACGTAACCGACGATGCCGTAGGCGAAGAATCCGATTCGTTTGAGCATGCCTCGAAGATCGGACGATGGCCGCCGCGCGGCCATCCGACTGTTGTCCCGATCGCGCTAGAATCATTGCCATCCGCCAGGACGAATGTCCCAATGACGAGCGCGCGAATTCGTCAGACCATCCGCTTCCTTCGAACGACCGACGGCGTCAAGCTCGCCTGGGCCGAAACGGGGAAGGGGCCGGCGCTGGTCAAGGCCGCCAACTGGATGACGCACCTCGAGTTCGACTGTGAGAGTCCCGTCTGGCGCCATTGGATCCGTTTCTTCGGCAGCCATTTCCGCTTCATCCGGTACGACGAGCGTGGATGCGGCCTGACCGACTGGGAGGTCGACGATCTCTCGCCCGACCGCTGGGTCGCCGATCTCGAAGAGGTGTCCGACACCGCCGTGCCGCGCGACCCATTCGTCCTGCTCGGAATCTCGCACGGCGCCGCGACGTGCATCGCCTACGCGATCCGGCATCCGGAGCGTGTCTCGCGCATGATCCTCTACGGCGGTTATTCGCGCGGCTATGCGCACCGGCGGAACGCCGACTCGGCCCGCGAATACGGAGCCATCGTCGAGCTCGCCCGCACCGCATGGGCGAAGGACAATCCCGCTTTCCGCCAGGTGTTCACGTCACGCTTCATCCCCGAAGGCACTCCCGAGCAGATACGGTGGTTCAACGAGCTTTGTCGAAAGACGACGAGCCCCGAGATGGCGTCCAGACTTCTCACGGCACGCGCTCAGCTCGATGTGCACGCAATCCTGCAGGAAGTGCGCGTGCCGACACTCGTCATCCACGCGCGTGACGACAATGTCGTGACGGTGCGCGAGGGACACCGGCTGGCCTCCGGCATTCCGGGCGCGGAGTTCGTGGAGCTCGATTCGAAGAACCACGTTCTGCTGGAGCACGAGCCGGCGTGGCGGCGGTTCCATGAGGCGGTCCTCGAATTCACGGGCGCCGGCGCAATCGCCGGGCACGCCGCGTTCGCGGCGCTGTCCCCGAGAGAGCGCCAGGTGCTGGTGCTGATGACCGAGGGGCTGGCGAATGCACAGATCGGAACGCGTCTGTCGATCAGCGAGAAGACGGTCCGCAATCACGTCTCCAGCATCTTCGACAAACTCGGCGTCTGGACGCGCGCGCAGGCGATGGTGTTCGCACGCGATCACGGATTTCACGGGCTGTGACGCTCCATGCGTTACCGTCATTCGATTTTCTCTCGCCTGCCGGTGACGAACCTCACGGCTACCAAGAGTTCATGGGCACCGTGGATGCACTCGTCATCGGCCGGAAGACCTTCGAAACAGTCCTCGGCTTCGGCGGGTGGGCTTACGGCAAGAAGCCCGTTTTCGTGCTCAGTAGTCGTCCGGTCGCTGCTGCTCCGCCCGGAGCAGTCGTGGAACAGATGGCGGGGGCTCCGGCCGATATCGCCTCGCGCCTCGGAGCGCGAGGCATTCAGAATGTCTACGTCGACGGCGGGATCACCATTCAGCGGTTTCTGCAGGCTGGCCTGATCCACCGTCTCATCATCACTCGTATTCCGGTTCTCATCGGTACGGGCATCCCGCTCTTCGGCCCGCTACAGCGCGATATCACCCGTACACATGTCGCCACTCGCCAGTTTGCCAGCGGCTTGGTTCAGAGTGAGTATGCTGTTGCCGCCGAACCACTGATGGTCGCGTTATGGCGCAGGAAGGACGGGCGGCCGCTGCCATGCACGACCACGCGTCGGCACGAGCGTCGATCAGTCGAACTCGAGGTGCAGGATCAGAGGCATGAACGGGTAGTCGGCATGCGTGGAGACACTCTCCCCGCTCCCGCGAACGCCGGCCATCTCGCCGGTCCCGGAACCGGCGACCACGGATAGGGCGTTGCGCGCGGTGCTGCCGTCGAACGTCCCCGCACCCTGCAGCACGAGGCTGCCGGTGCGGCCATTCACCGTGCCGGCCACGTGCATCAAGGAGACGAAGGAGCTGGTGCCGTCGGGCCGGTAGTACATCACGGCGTGAAACGCGCTGCCCTCCAGGCCATCGCCGGTACCCACGAGCGTCACATCCGCGGTGGTGAGCTTGCTGCCGTCCTGGAACGTCTGCCACGGTCGCTCGTCCCACGATTTGATCTCGAGCTTGGTCTGTAAGTCCATCAGCGCATCATATCTTTGCCTCGCTTTCGTGCCCCTCATCCGCCGCTTCGCGGCACCTTCTCCCGCAAGCGGGGCGAAGGATTTCGTCGAACGTGGAATCCCTCGCCCCGCGTTGATCGTGCAAAATATTGTGAAGGAAGGTGGCAGCCATGGAGATGGCATATCGAGACCGCTGGAAGGCGGAGATCGCGGCGATGCGGCGAGTGCTCGCAGGCTTTGACATGGAGGAGGAGTGGAAGTGGGGTAAGCCCACCTACACCGTGAATGGGAAGAACGTCGTCATCATGCAAGGCTTCAAGGAGTACTTCGCGCTGGGCTTCTTTCAAGGTGCCCTTCTGAAGGACCCGAAGAAGGTGTTGGTGCAGCTCGGCCAGGTGCAAGCGGGGCGAGTGATGAAGTTCACCAGCGTGAAGGACATCATGGCGAAGGCGGCGACCATCAAGGCGTACGTGCGCGAGGCCATCGCAATCGAGAAGGCCGGGCTGCGGATGGAGAAGAAGAAGACCTCAGATTTTCCGATTCCCGAGGAGCTGGCGGAACGGTTTCGAAGGGACCCGCGTTTCAAGCGCGCCTTCGAGGCGCTGACGCCGGGACGCCAGAGGAGTTACCTCTACCACTTTGCCGCGGCTAAGCAGCCGGCGACGCGCGTGGCGCGAATCGAAAAGGCAGTGCCGGCGATTCTCGAGGGGAGGGGGTTCCTGGAGAGGCACTAGGGAAGCTCTGAACAAGTCCAATGGCCGTCGCTGATGGCGCTTGGCGGTCGGATGCGAGGCGCGAGGAGGAGGCGATGCGGTGGC
>DATFUW010000316.1:0-3275 GCA_035260605.1 Thermoanaerobaculia bacterium
CATCCTGACGCTGGGACGGGTGCCGGTGGCGTCGTATGCCATGCCGACGGCCGAGGAACTGGCCAACAGCGTCGAGCCGTACGTGCCCGAGCACGACGCGGTGCTGCTCCGCTTTCACGGCGCGATCTGCTTTGCCGCGACGATCGAGCAGGCCGGCCATCTGATGGAGACGCTGGAGCACGTCGCCCGGATCGACTTCATCCGCCGGGCGCTGGGATCGAACGAACTGATCCCCGCGAACGAGGTGGCGCGGCTCGAGGCCTTGCGCGCCGACATGCGCGCTGCGCGGCGTTGACCTTGCCGACGGCGTGCAGGAACGCCGCGTCTTCATCCCGCGCGCTACGGCTCCCTCGAGATGGCGATGGCCACCGGCGCTCCGTCTCCCACCTGCACCGCGTGGACTGCGACGCGGTCCCCGACGGCGGGATTCGGATAGAGGATCGTCAGCGGCGTGATCCGAACGAGAAAGTCCGGAGCGAGCGATCCCGGCGGGCCGCCGATCACCCACTGTTCCGGCGTGATCGATTTGACGAATCCGTGGAGCTCGACACTCGAGGGCGGCCGGATGACGCCGACGTTCACGATGGCCACGGCAACGGTCTGGTGCGCGGAATCGACCGTGGCCAGCACCTGGACCGTGTCACCGATCTTTGGATCGCCGAGGATCTTCGTCTGCCCGTTGACCACCACCCGGGTGTCGGTGCCGGCGGTGGTGATCACCCACTCCGAGGCGGACATCGATTTCACCGTCCCGGTGAACGTGGTGGGAATGGGGGCCAGCGGCGCGAGGACCATCACGCGGTCCGCATGAATCAGGACTCCCGCGAACGAGGCGGAGATGCCGACGACCTGCCCGATGGCCAGATCGGAGACTCCGCGGATCGGCGCGAACGTCGGGAACGCACTGCCGAAGGTCGTCGTCGAGTCGGTCGAAATGACCACTCCGAGAACGGTGAGCGTCCCGTGCGCGGCGTCGATGGCGCTTACCGGGCCGCTGATTTCGAGATCGGAAACCGTCTCGATGACGATCAGCGCTGCCGTCAGGTTCGGGCCGGCGCCGGAGACGTCGTCACGGACGAACGCGGTGATCCGCGCGCCGGGAGCGACGTCGGAGATCGAGGCCAGGGCCGCTGTGCTCACGAACCGCGCCGAGGAGGCGTCGATGCGGATCGGCGGAGCGCCGCCGGTCTGCAGGACGATCGTCGTACCTTGCACGGAGAGGACCGTGCCGGAGATCGAAGCGCCGGAAATCGTTCCCACGCCGAGCGCGTCGCCGACGATCGCGGCGGGCGGCGCCGTGACGCGGTGCCGTGTGGCCGCGGACGCGAACGCCGGCAGGAGCAGGATCGAGAGGAAAAGGATCGAGGTGGAGCGGGTCATGGTGGGTTCCTCCGGGCGAAGCTGATCGGATTATACGTTCCGCGGAGCGAATCGCCGCGGTACGCTGGACTCGCATGATCGTTCACCTCGTCGACGGGACATACGAGCTGTTCCGCCATTTCTATGGAGCGCGCCGCGCGAGCAAGGGCGAGGACCGCCCCTTCGCCGCGGTGCGCGGCGTCCTCAACGCCGTGCTGGAGATGATCGAGAACGGCGCGACGCACCTCGGCGTGGCGACCGATCACGTCATCGAGTCGTTCCGCAACCGCCTTTGGCACGGTTACAAGACCGGCGCGGGAATCGACCCTGCGCTCTGGGCGCAGTTCCAACCGCTCGAGGAGGGACTCGCGGCGATGGGCATCGTCGTTTGGCCCATGGTCGAACTGGAGGCCGACGACGCGCTGGCCTCGGCGGCGTTTCTGGCGCGCGCCAATGCAGCGGTGGAGAAGGTCTGCATCTGGACGCCGGACAAGGACCTGGCGCAGTGCGTCGACGGCGGACGGGTGGTGCAGGTCGACCGGCGCGGCGGCGCGATCCGCGATGCCGCCGGCGTCGAGGCGAAGTTCGGCGTCCCGCCGGAATCGATTCCCGACTACCTGGCGCTGGTCGGCGACGCCGCGGACGGCTATCCGGGGATCGAGGGCTTCGGCGCGAAATCGGCCGCGGCCGTCATCAGGAGATTCGGCCACATCGAGGCTATCGCCGACGATCACGCCGAGTGGCACGCTGGCGTGCGCAACGAGTTCACGCTGGCACGCGCGCTGCGCGAGAATCGCGAACTGGCCCTGTTGTTCAAGACGCTGGCGACGCTTCGCACCGACGCCGAGCTGTTCGATTCCGTCGAGCAGCTCCGCTGGCAGGGCCCGGCGTCGTCGTTCGCGTCATTTGCCGAGCGGATCGAAGCGCCGGGACTGGTGGAGCGCTCCCGGCGGGCACTGGAGAAACTCTCCGCCTGACCGATCGTTCGAACGCGCCGCGCTGATCGCCGCCTCGACGCCGGGCCGCTCCGCAACGCCGCCGATTTCGTTAGACTTGCCCGATGCGACATTGCATCTGGCTTCTCCTGGTGGCCCAGACCGCGTTCGCGCAGGTGCGCCCGGTCCACACCTTCTCCATCGTGGCCCGCGATCCGAAGAGCGGCGAAATCGGCGTGGCGGTGCAGTCGCACTGGTTCGCCGTCGGGCAGATCGTCCCGTGGGCCGAGTCGGGCGTGGGGGCGGTGGCCACGCAGAGTTTCGTCGATCCATCGTACGGAAAGCTCGGACTCGACCTGCTGCGGGCCGGCAAGGCCGCCCCGGACGCACTGCGCGGACTGCTGGCATCCGATCCCTCCTGCGACGTGCGCCAGGTGGCCATAATCGACGTGCACGGCGACGTGGCCACGTTCACGGGCTCGCACAACATCCAGGCGGCGGGGGGCGTGGCGGGCGGGGGCGGCGCGCCGGCCGCGGTGCCGTGCGGCTCCGGCGGCGGATCGCTGACCATCGGCCGGGACTTCTCCGCGCAGGCGAATCTGATGTCGAACGACCGCATCTGGCCGGCGATGGCCAAAGCGTACGGCGAGGCCAATGGCGATCTCGCCGACCGGCTGCTCGCCGCCCTCGACGCCGCGCAGGCCGCAGGCGGCGACATTCGCGGACGGCAATCTGCCGCGCTGATCGTGGTGCGGGGGATGCCGACAGGCAAGCCGTGGCTCGACCGCATCTTCGACCTCCGCGTCGACGACAACCCCGAGCCGCTGCAGGAGCTCCGCCGGCTCGTGGCCCTGCAGCGCGCGTACAACCATATGAACGCCGGCGACCTGGCGACGGAGCATCATGACAACGAGGGAGCGCTGCGCGAGTACTCCGCGGCCGAGGCGATCGCCGCGAATACGCCCGGCGTGCCGGCGAGCC
>DATFUW010000317.1:0-2014 GCA_035260605.1 Thermoanaerobaculia bacterium
AAGATGCTGCTTCCGTTCCGGCTGGGGTTTGGCGGTCCGATCGGAAGCGGACGGCAGTGGATGTCGTGGGTCGATCGGGAGGACGCGGTGCGGGCGATCGAGTGGGTGGTGGATCACCACGCGGCGCGGGGGGTGTACAACGTCACGGCGCCGGAGCCGGTGACGAACCGCGAATTCACGAAAGCGCTGGGGCGGGTGCTGCACCGGCCGGCGGTGATCCCGGTTCCGGGATTCGCGCTGCGCGCGGCTTTGGGGCAGATGGCCGAGGAGATGTTGCTCGGCGGTCAGCGCGTGATTCCGGGGCGCGCGACCGCCGAGGGATTCGTGTTTGCATATCCGACGCTCGAGGCGTCGCTACGGCACGTGCTGAGGCGGTGAACGGCTCTGGCGGCAACCCGGCTCAGTTCCGTGATGTCAGCATGTTCCACTCGGGGTTCTCGCGGACGTAGCGGGGGCGCTTTTCCTTGAGGTGATGCACATCGGCCACCGCTTCGACGGCGAGCTGGAACTTGGCCAGCAGGTTCGTCTGCACCGGCTTGGGGAGCAGGCGGAGGCCATCGAGTAGCCGCGCCGTGGCCATCTCCTCGTCGTTGAGCTCCCAGGGGGCGATCTCTTTTTCGACCGAGGCGCCGAAGAACTCGGACTCGCTCATCCCGTAGACCTTGAGCATCCGTTTGAGCTGCGCGAGCTTGAGCGCGCCGATGCGCTGGCCCGTCTCGAACGAGCTGATCGTCTTTTCGCCGACGCCCGACATCCGGGCGACATCCTTCTGGCTCAGGCCGCGCATGCGGCGGATTTCGCGGAGCTTCAGGACCAGATCCATGATTTGCCTCACTTTCAGAAACGTCGCATCAACCCGACCACGACGCCCTGCACGACGACGTCGCGCGCGTGCGCGTAGATCGGTTGCATCATTGAGTTCGCGGGCTGCAGCCGAATGCGGTCCCCTTCGCGATAGAGGCGCTTCAGCGTTACCTCGCCGTTGACGTTGGCCACGACCATCTCCCCGTTCTCGGCCCGCTCCCGGCGGGCGACGATCACGTAATCACCGTCGAGGATCCCGTCCTCGATCATCGAGTCTCCGCGGACCTTGAGCACGAAGTTCTCGCCCCGGCTCGTCAGCCGGTCGGGAACGGTGATCGTTTCCTCGGACTGCTCGACTTCCAACGGCAGGCCGGCAGCGATGGTGCCGAAGAGCGGCAGTTCGCGGACGCCCGCGGCCTCGCCGCCGGACGCCGGCTTCTCCACCAGTTCCACTCCGCGCTTCTGGTTCCAGTCGCGCCGGATCAGCCCCTTCTTTTCGAGCAGCGAGAGGTGCTTGTAGACCGTTCCGTACGAGGAAAACCCGAAACGGTCGCAGATCTCGCGGTGCGTCGGCGCCACCCCGTGTTCCTCCTGGAACTCCCGGATGAACTGAAGGATGTCGCGCTGCCGCTCCGTCAGGTACTTCATCGTTTGCCTCGTAACGAAGCAATATAGGCGGTAATCAGGCGAAAGTCAAGCGGAAGTTGGGCGGGAGTGAGCCCAGGTGGGGCGTGGTTGCGTCCGACCGGCGACTCGTAACAAGGAGCGTAGAATGCCGGACGTCCAACGGTCTGGGGAGGCCCAGGATGACTCCCAAGAATGTACGCGCACGTCGAATTGCTCTCGGCATGACTGTCGATGAGCTGGCGCGCGCCTTGGGCATTCCGCCGGAAATTCTTCAGAGATTCGAGCAGGGCGGGACAGAACTGCCGCTGGCCGAGAGTTTCCGCCCCATCCTCGATCACCTCGAACGCAAGCAACCGGACGAAACGAATCCTTAGGAGTCTGCGCGAAGACGCGTTGCCGGAGTCGCGCCCTACCGGCGCGTCAACTGGGTGATCTGGATCAGGTTGCCGCAGGTGTCGTTCAGCATGGCGATCCGGGAGCCGGTCACGTCGGTTGGCGGCATCGTGAACTCGGCGCCACGCGCTTTCATCCGCTCGTACTCGGGCTTGGAGGTCATCCGTGAAGAACATCGCCGCGGGCCGGC
>DATFUW010000318.1:0-4513 GCA_035260605.1 Thermoanaerobaculia bacterium
GCCGAGCTCGGCCCGCAGCGAAGGGTCGCGCAGCAGTCGCAGCATCGACTCGGCGAGCGCGCCGCGGTCGCCGGGGTCGATCAGCAGCGCCGCGTCTCCGGCGAATTCGGGGATCGCTCCGGTGCGTGTGGCGATCACCGGCGCCCCGCAGGCCATGGCCTCGAGCGGCGGGAGGCCGAACCCCTCGTATCGCGACGGATAGACGAAGAGCAGCGCCCGCTGATAGAGCTCGCGCAGCCGCTCGCGCTCCACCCATCCGGTCCATTCCACGTCCGCCGGCGCGCGGACCCTCCATCCGCGGCCGCCGCAGACCACGAGCCGCGGGCGCGGTGCGGGAAGCGAGCCCCAGACGGCGAAGAGATCGTCCAGCCCTTTTCGCGGCTCCAGCGTGCCTGCGTAGAGGATGAAATCGCCGGGCGTGCCGCCCGGCCGGAAAAAGTCGTCGACGCCGTTCGGGACGATCTCGATCCGCTCCCGCGGCACGCCGAACCACCGGACCGTTTCCTCGGCCACGCTGTGCGAGACGGCGGCCACGCGCCGCGCCCGCTCCAGACTCCGCCCGATGAACAGATTGAACGAAGCAATCGTCTTCAGCCGGTGCTTGCCCGGCATCGTGAGCGAGCTGTAGTCGTGCACCGTGACCACCGCGGGGATGCGCAGTCGCAGCGGCAGCGTCCCGAACGGACTCCACAGGACGTCGGCGTCCGCGATGCGCGGCAGCATCATCTGCTGCCAGACGATCCCGTTTATTGCGTGATCGACGCGGAAGCGGCACCGCTCGATGCCCTGCCGATCGGTGATCGGCGCGTGGCTGGCGATGAGCGGCGGCGGCGCGACGTCGAGTCGTCCGGCGATCTCCGCGGTGTGCGTGCCGATGCCGCTCCGCTGCGGGACCAGCGAGCGGCCGTCGACGATCACCCGCAGTTCAACCGGCACGTTGCAGGACCTCCAGCGTCCTGGCCGCCGCATCCTCCCAGCGGAACCGCGCCGCGCGTTCCCGCCCCCGCTTCGCCAGTTCCTCGCGCAATGCGCGATCGCCCATGAGGCGTTCGAGCGTCCGCTCGAGCTCGCGCGCGTCGTGCGGATCGAAGTACAACGCAGCGTCTCCGCCGATCTCCGGCAGCGAGGACGAGCGCGCCGCGATCGACGGCACGCCATGAGCCATGGCCTCGAGCAGCGGGAACCCGAATCCCTCGTAGATCGACGGGAAGACGAAGATCCCGGCGTTGCGATAGACCTCCACGAGCTCGCCGGCCTGCAGATAGTCGAGGTGGCGGACTCCGTCTCCGCGAAGGCGGGGAGCGATCTGTTCCGATTTCCATCCGATTCTGCCGACGACGACGAGCTCCCCGTCGTAGGCGCCGCGTGCGCGCAGCGCCTCGAACGCTTCGAGCAGCACGCCGAGATTCTTGCGCGGCTCGATCGTCCCGACGATCAGAATGTAGTGTCCGCTCTCCGACCGGCCCTCCGCCGCCGGTTCGCCCTCCGCCGCCGGCAGCCCGATCCCGGAATGGATCACGTGCACGCGCCGCGGATCGACCTCGTAGAACTCGAGCAGATCGTTCCGCGTGCATTCCGACACGCAGACGATCGCATCCGCCACCGTGATCTCGCGCTGCATGTGCCGCTCGAGGTTGTGCAGCGTCTCCTTCTGCAGCAGGTCCGGGAAACGCTTGTACGTCAGATCGTGAATGGCGATGACGCGCCGCCGGGCGACCGCCGCAAGCAGCCGCGGGAGGAAGTAGTTCGCCTCGAACATCACGTCGCAGTCCACGATCAGCATCCAGGCGACGTAGGCCGCCGCCGTGAGGGCGCGGTCGAGGCGTGCGATCTTCCCCCGGCCGCGGGCGTCGAACCAGCAGAGGTGTGCGTTCGCCGGGACCACGGCGTGCAGCGCCGGTCCGAGGTCGGTCACCCGGGCGTCGCCGAAAAGGTAGAGCTCGACCTCCGGGTGTTTCGCGAACTCGTGCAGCAGGTGATAGAGATACCATCCGATTCCCGTCAGCGGCTCGTAAAACGGGCGGATGTCGACGCCGATCCGCAGCCGGGATTCGGAACGTGCGGCGCGGCGGACCGCGCGCCGCACCCGCTCGACGAGCGCGCGGAAGAGCGTTCGGACGATCGACCCCAGCATTGGAGGCGGATGGTAACAGCGGTGCGCAGGTTCCTGATCGCCGTCGTGGTGCTCGTCGCGGGGACGATTGGCGGCCTCGCGCTCTTTTTCGCCTTCACCACGCCGCGGAAACCCCTCGGATTTTCCGTGCCGCTCGGCACTCGCGAGTGGGCGATGCTCGTCCGCGTGCCGCAGTCCGCCGAGGCATTCGCCCTGGTGCCGGCCGCCGGCGCGCTGGACGCGAAGCTGCGCGCAAACCCGGTGAGCCGTGCCGCGCTCGAGTCGTGGACCGCCAGCCACCGCGTGCCCCCGGCGTGGATGATCGGCGGTGCCGATCTGCTGGTCTGGAAAACCGGAAGTGCATTCGGGACGTTCATGGACGTCGACGCGGTCCGCGGATTTCTCTTGCATCTGGTGCGCTCGGGCGGCTCCGAACCGCCGGACGAGTCGCCGATCGATGCGGCGAGTCTCGGTCAGATCGCGCACCTCGCGTCGAAGCTTCCCCCCGGCGACGCCCTCGTCGTGCAGCGCGGCACGTCGCGGGGCGCCTATCCGCCGATCGGGCGGCCCGCGGTGACATCGCTGCAGGTGACCGCCACGGACATCCGGATGGTCAGCGTGGCGCCGGCGCCGGCCGAAGCGCCCGCTGTCCGGCTGAACCCTGCCCTTCGACTTCCGACCTCACCGGTGCTCTCCGTCGCGTTCTCCTACGCCCCGCGGGTGATCGCAGACCTCGACCGCCTCTTTGGCGCGAACGTATCGTCACTGCTGCAGGACGGCGGAATGGTGAGCATCTACGCGGTAAAGACCGGAACGTTTCTCCCACGGCCGCTTGGCGTGATCGCCGTTCCGGACGATCCGGCGCGCAGGGCGGTGTTCGATCAGTTCGCGCGCCGCCTCGGCGTGCGTACCGGCGAGTTCCGCGGCATGCTGCTGCTGTCGTTCGATGACAGCATCGACGCCTTCATGCGCGATTCGTTTCAGCCCGCGCCGGAGGGGCGGTGGGCGGTGCGGATCGATCCCGCCCGGATGGTTCCGATCTTGAAGGCGCTTGGAAAGAGCCTCGGGTTACGCGTCGTCGCCCCGCGGCTCTACCGATCCGCGCGCGACCTCGACCGCTGGATCGGCGGTCTCGAGCAGGCGAAGGCCGTCGAGGCGGTCGACGATGCCGCCGGCGACACGGAGACCCTTCGCGTGCGGATCTGGGCGAAATAGAATCAAGGAGGGCGGCGTTACCGCCAGATCGCCATGTCCGGCTCCCGCGACATCATTCTGTTCGACGAAATCGACAAGGACGGGCCGCAGTCCTACGGCCGGACGCTGTCGATCGCGCCCCAGGATCTCGGCCGTGAGGAGGTCGTCGGGATCAGTCCCGTGACCATCACGGCGCACGCCGAAAAGGGAGATCTGCCGGGCGAGTACCGCATCGACGGGACCTGCAGCTTCACCGGCGATCTGGCCTGCTCGCGCTGCCTGGAACCCTCCCCCTTTGCCAGCCAGTCGTCCTTTCACTTAAGATTCGAACCCAGGTCCGAACTTCCACATGCGGAGGAGGAAGAGGTCGCGGTCCCTTCCGGCGAACTCGACGTCGAGTTCTACACGGAACGGGCCGTCCCGCTTCGCGATCTGGCGCTCGAACAGATTCAACTCTCGATTCCGATGAAACCGCTATGTGACGAGAGCTGCCTCGGGCTCTGTCCCGTCTGTGGCGCGAACCGGAACCGGGAGACGTGCTCGTGCGGCGAGCCGGCCATCGATGAGCGATGGGGTGCGCTGCGCGAGATTCAGACGAAGTTGAAGAAACGAGAGAGTTAGGAGCTGCCATGCCGAATCCCAAACGCCGTCACAGCAAGGCGAGGACCCGCTCGCGCCGGGCGCACGATTTCCTGAAAAGCAAGTCGACGTCGATCTGCCCGCAGTGCCATGAGCCGAAGATGCCGCATCGCGTCTGCCCGAAGTGCGGGTACTACAAGGGACGCGAGGTCATCGCCGTGAAGGACGTCCTGTAGTCCGCATCGATGACCGAAGGTCGTAGCTCCGACCGGATCCGGATCGCGCTCGATGCCATGGGCGGCGATCACGCGCCGGCCGAAATCGTCAAGGGCGCCGTACTGGCGGCGGCCGAGTATCCGGTCGAGGTCGTCCTGGTCGGTCAGCAGGAGGTGGTCCGGAGAGAGCTCGAAGCCGCCGGCGGCGGCGACCGGAACATCGAGGTCGTCGACGCGCGCGAGGTCGTGGAGATGGACGACACCGCGCTGGCACCGCTGCGGCGCAAGCGCAATTCTTCCGTGCGCGTCTGCGCGAATCTGGTCGCCGAGGGGCGCGCCGCCGCATTCGTCTCCGCCGGCAACACCGGTGCTACCTGGACGTCGGCCCGCGCCGTCATGGGCATGATCGAGG
>DATFUW010000319.1:0-5535 GCA_035260605.1 Thermoanaerobaculia bacterium
CCGAGGACCTCTACGATCCGGTCGTGGTCATCCGCCTCGGCGCCAAGTACATCAGCGAGCTGTCGCAGAAATTCCGCGGCGACGATTACCAGATCGCCGCGGCCTACAACGCCGGCCCGAATCAGGTGCTGCTCTGGTCTCGTCTGGCCCCCGCCCCCGGCGACGACGTCTTTTTCTCCTCGATCAACTTCGACGAGACGAAGTTCTACGTGCAGAAGGTGATGAACTCGTACGAGCGGTATCGCGAGATCTACGAGAAGGCCGGGCCGCAGGGCGGCGTGCGCGAGGAGCCGTGAGGACGCACGACGGGATGGATCACGACCGGCGGCTGGCCGCGAGGCACGACTCGTAGAAGCGGCGATAGATCGGCACGATGCGCGACTCGTGGAACTTCGTCTCCGCGATGTGCCGTCCCGCGCGGCCGAGGCGTTGTTGCAGCTCGGGATTGGAGAGGATCTCGATGGCCCGCGCGGCCATCGAGTCGACGTCGCCGACCGGCAGCAGGTATCCGCTCTCGCCGTCGGTGACGACCTCCGGCAGGCCGCCGGAGCGCGTGGCGATCACCGGCACCTCGGAGGCCATGGCCTCGAGCGCCGCCATGCCGAACGACTCCGCCTCGGAGGGCAGCAGAAACAGGTCGCTGGCGCCGACGAGCTCCTCGAGATTCGGCACATTGCCCAGAAAGAAGACGTGGTCGCGCAGACGGTGCTCGCGGCAGAAGGCCTCGGCGCGCGAGCGGTCCGGTCCGTCGCCGATCATCACCAGCCGGCTGGGGATCACGCGCGAGACGCGCTCGAAGATCGCCAGCACGTCCATGATCCGCTTCACCGGCCGGAAGTTCGAGACGTGGCAGACGAGCTTCTCGTCCGTCGCGCCGAAGAGCGCGCAGGCGCTGCGGTCGCGCCGGAAGCGCGCCGGATCGACGAAGTTCGGGATGACTTCGATCCGCTTCCGCGTCTCGAAGTTCACCGCCGTCTCGTTGCGCAGCCACTCGGAGACCGCGGTCACGCCGTCGGAGAACTCGATACCGAATTTCGTGATCGGCAGGTAGCTCTCGTCCCGGCCGACGAGCGTGATGTCGGTGCCGTGCAGCGTGGTGATCACCTTGAGGCGAGTCGATCCGAGGATCTGTTTGGCCAGATGCGCACTGATGGCGTGCGGGATGGCGTAGTGGACGTGCAGGATGTCGAGCTTCTCGTAGTCGGCCACCTCCGCCATCTTCGTCGCCAGCGCCAGCGTGTACGGCGGATACGGATCGAACAGCGGATAGTGCGTGACGGTGACCTCGTGAAAGTGCACGCGCTCGTGCAGGATGTTCAGCCGCGAGGGAAGGGCGTAGCTGATGAAGTGCACGTCATCGCCGCCGCGTGCCAGGGCGATCCCCAGCTCGGTGGCCACGACCCCCGAGCCGCCGAATGTCGGATAGCAGGTGATCCCGATGCGCATGTCTCTATGGTTCCCGTCCCTCGTAGGCCTGGAACAGATCATCGATCTTCGGTGGCTGCCGGGTGACGAATCCCTCTCCGTAGGCCGCGCCGATCATCCAGCCGAAATGGCGGCCGCGGGCCTCGATCATCGCCAGGAACTTCGGGTCTGAGACGAACGTCACGGGCTCCTTCGATTTCGGATCGTGGAACTGCGATTTGTAGGCCTGCACGGCGCGCATCTTGGTCTTCCACGTCGCCGTCGCGTCGACGACGAAGCTCAGCGGCGGCAGAAAGTTCTGGAGGTAGTAGATCACGGCCTGCGGGCGATGAGCGGGGAACTCGGTTTCGAGCTTTCGAAGGCCGGCGTAGAAGGCGGCGTCGGTGACGAGACGGCCGGCGCGGGCGTGATCGGGATGGCGTTCATCGGGCCAGGGGGCGAAGACGAGGCGCGGGCGCGCGCAGCGGACGACGTCGATGATCTGCAGTTCCTCGTCCCGTCCGGTGCGCAAACCGCCGTCGCCGAGGTCGAGCTGATGCCGGAACGTAGCGCCGAGGATCCGGCCTGCGGCGGCGGCTTCGCGCCGGCGCGTCGCCGGCGTGCCGCGCGTCCCCATCTCCCCGTGCGTCAGATCGACGATGCCGGCGCGATGGCCGGCGCGGACGAGGCGCGCCACGGTCGCGCCGCAAGTCAGCTCGATGTCGTCGGCGTGCGCGGCGAAGAAGAGAGCGTCGGCCTGTCCGTTCGATGCCATCAGAGACTCACGATTTTGAATGATGCCGTGTCCGGTTCGACCGCGTCCACGATCCGGTCGAGGAGCAGGTTGCCGGACTCGAGCCACCACGGGAACCAGGCCACGACCCGGTCCTGCATCTGCTGGTCCGGGAAGAAAGCGGCGACGAGCTCGCGCGCGGCGCGAAAGCGCTCCCGGTCCTTCCGCACCAGCCCGCGGATGGCGCGTTCGGTGAGCTTGTGGAAGTGATACTCGATGTGTCCGATCGACTTGTGGATGGCACGCGCCACGGCGTGGTCGGCGGGGAGCGCCAGCTCGCGGATCTGGTCGATGTGCGCCACGAGCTCGCGCTGGGCCTGATCGGCGATGGCCCGCACCTCGACCACCTCCTCGGCGGCGTGCGCCGCGGCCACGCGCTCCGGAGTGGCGAAAATCTTCTCCGGCTGGATGTCGAAACGCGAGAAGTAGCGCACCACGCGGCGCGGCGCGACGAGCACGTGTCCGCGCAGCGCCACCTTCGGCATCGGCACGGAGAGCATTTCGTGCAGCGGCACGATCTGGGCGTAGTAGGCCACTTCGGACGGGCCGCCGACGAAGATGTCGGGCCGGAGCACGAAATCCTGCAGCAGCGGCCGGGTGAGCGCCGAAGTCGAGATCGACTCCGGCTCGGGAAGGGCAGCCGCGTCGCGGAGCATCTCGCGGTTTCCGGCGCCGTCGATGGCATAGAGCAGTGTGTAGCCGTCGTCCTCGCGCGGAACGATCTGCGGCGTGTATCCGGCGCGCTCGAGCTCCGCGGAGCGGTCGCGCAGCGCGTGCTGCAGCGCGTCCCACTTCGCCGCAATCGATTGGAAAAGCGGCGCGCCCGCACGGCGCAGCTCCGGCAGCAGCGCGTCGAGGAGGATGACCCGCCCCGGGGCGACGGTCGCGAGAAGCTCGGCGAACGATTCGCAGAACGTGATTCCGCGGCGCAGCCAGCGCGGGCGGTCGATCGATAGAGCCGTGAGGAACTGCTCGATCAGCGCCTTGGGGACCGGCATGCGTCCCACCACGCGGCGTAAATCGGCGGGGTGCGACGCGCGCAGACGGGTAAGGTCGCGCTGGTGTTCGGCGTCCGGCCGCGGCAGCGCGATCGAGGCCGCCTCGTCGAAGTCGTGGTCTTCGGTGGCCATCCAGAAAAAGACCGTCGCCGGCTCGTGCTCCCGCTTCAGCTTCAGGAGCGACGCGAGCTTGACCAGCGTGTAGAGCGGCCCGCCGGCGAACCCGGTCTGCTGCCCGGCGATGATCGTGAAGGTGCCGCCGGCCGCCCATCGACGCACCTCGGCTTCGACGTCGTTCCCGTAGCTCCGGTTCGCGGCGATCAGCGCGCCGGCCAATGCCGCGGGCCGTGGAGCACCCGCTGCTGACGGTTTCCCGTTCCCTTTCCTCGCCAGGAATCGTTCGTCTCCCGCGAGCCAGTCGAGCACGAACGGGTTCATGCCCGGGTAGCGCTCCAGCGGGAGTCGATAACAGCTCGGGTCGCTCACTGACGTTGTCCGACCAGGATCAGCCGGGGAGAGGAATGGTGAAAGGGGGAGCCGTGGAAGTCCCCGAACGCATCGCGAATTTTCAGACCACAACTGGTGAACATCATGCTGATCTCGTCGAGATCGTATCCGCGAACGCGTTCCATGTAACGCCGTCCGCCGATGGTGATCCGTTTATTGAACGAGCGGTCGGAGACGTCGAACCACCGTTCGATGAGTACCGGCCCGTGGGGGGTGTCCCGCCGCTCCCGTTCGATCATCCGCTGCAGCTCATGATGCACGTTGAGGTAGTCGAAGAGGAAGACCGCATGTCGCCACAGCACCCGGGCCATCTCGTGCACCACATGCAGGTTCTCGGCCTCGCTGGGAAAATACCCGAAGCTGGTGAAGAAATTCACGAGACCGGCGAAGGTGGCGTCGCGAAACGGCAACAGTCGCATGTCGGCCTGTGCCAGGGGCATGGCGCCGTGCTCGGCGGCGCCGGTGCGCAGCAGCGTGAAAGAGAGGTCGCATCCGGCGGCCGCGTATCCCTCCGAAAGGAGCTCGCGCAGGTGCCGCCCGGTGCCGCAGGCGAGATCGAGCACCGTTCCATGCACGCGCTGGAACGTGCGGCGGAAGAACGCGACCTGTTCCCGAGCCTCGCCGGCGTCGCGGTACGAGTAGAGCTCGAGATACTCCTCGCCGAACCACTCTTGAAACCACGCCATGGGTCAGACGATGACGAGGGGCGAGGAACGGTCGTTCCCGTTCCTCGTGCCCTTCATTCACTCTTCATCCGTTCCATCAGATCCTTCTCGTGCGCCCGTGCGCGTTCGAGCGCAGCCTCGAGGGAGGCCACGAGGGCGCGGGCGCCGGCGAGGAGGGACTCGACCTCCAGTCTCGGTTCGGCGATGGCCACGCCGCCGAACGGCTCCTCGTCGTCGGCGAGGATCGGCTTGACGAACGTGGGCGGCTGCATCGAGAACTTCGGCGCGCCGGCGGAGGAGGGGATGGAACCCGATTTCACGCTGAGGTCGGGGCTCTCGAGCTCCGGCTCCTCGGTGAGCGTGGTGTCGACCTGATTCTTGAGGTTGTCGAGGATCCGTGCCACGGCGGAGCGCAACGTGGCCGTCACGCCGGTTCCATTGATGGCCGCGGCCTCGATCACCGGCGCGCTTCCCGGTTCCAGGTAGGCATTCATCTTGTCGACCGGGTCGACGTCGGGAAGATCGCGCTTGTTGTACTGGAAGACGAGGGCCACTTTTTCCGGATCGAGGCGGTTGAGCCGCAGGTTCGTTCTGAGGTTCTGGAGGCTGGCGATGTTCGAGTCGCGCATCGTGTTCTGCGAGTCGGCGACGAAGACCACGCCGTCCGCGCCGCGCAGCACGAGCTTGCGGGTGGCGTCGTAGAAGACCTGTCCGGGGACGGTGTAGAGCTGCACGCGGACCTTCTGCCCGCCGATCGTGCCGAGCTCCATCGGCATGAAGTCGAAGAAGAGGGTCCGGTCGGTCTCGGTGGCCATGGAGATCATCTTTCCCTTGTTCTCCAGCTTCGGATTGCCGTAGATCTTCTCGAGGTTCGTGGTCTTTCCACAGAGGCCGGGGCCGTAGTAGACGAGTTTGACCGTCACCTCGTTGATCGCCTTGTTGATCAGGACCATGGACCGTTCCTCCTGGGCATGAAGGGGGGAAGCTTAGCACCGTTACCTGGATTAGAATCGGGGTATGGCGCGCAAAGAACTGCTGGCAAAAGTCCACGCGAATCAGATCGTCGGCGTGGTTCGCGAAGACAGCGTGGAGAGCGCCGCGGCGGTGGCCGACGTCTATGTGCGCAACGGCATCCGGATCGTGGAGATCACGCTCACCACGCCCGATC
>DATFUW010000320.1:0-4822 GCA_035260605.1 Thermoanaerobaculia bacterium
CACCCCGAGGCGTTCGAGATCTGCCCCTGGACGGCGGAGATCCTCGACGGAATGCTGGCCGCCGACACGATCGGTTTCCACACGCGCGACTACTGCCGCAATTTCCTGGAGACGGTGGCCCGCACGCTCCCCTCGGATGTGGACCTCGAGGCCATGACCGTGCAGTACCGCGGACATCGGACTGCCGTGCGCCCCTATCCGATCAGCGTGGAATGGCCGCACCCGGTGGCCTCCCGCGCCGAAGGACGGATGGTCCGCAGCCGCCTCGGCATCCGCGACGATGTCCACGTCAGCATCGGCGTCGATCGCGCCGACTACACCAAAGGTCTTCTGGAACGGGTCGACGCGATCGACCTGCTTCTGACGCACCATCCGGAACTGATCGGGCGCTACGTGCACGTGCAGCTCACGGCGCCGAGCCGCACCCGCATCTTCGAATACCAGCAGCTCGGAGCGGAACTGCAGAGCAGGGTCGATGAGGTCAATCGCCGCCATGGGCGTGTCGGATACCGGCCGATCGTCCTGCAGATGCGTTCCTTCACCCCGGACGAGGTCCGCGTGCACTACGCCATGGCCCAAAGCGCGGTGGTGACCCCGCTGCACGACGGCATGAATCTCGTGGCCAAGGAGTACATCGCCTCCTGCGCCGATCGGAAGGGCGTCCTGGTCCTCAGCCGCTTCGCAGGCGCGGCGGCCGAGCTTCCGGACGCCATCCTGGTCAATCCCTACGACACGCAGCAGGTGGCTTCGGCGATCTTCCACGCCATTCACATCCAGCCGGAAGAGCGTGAATCGCGCATGAAGGCCCTTCGCGCGGCCGTGGCCTCGAACAGCATCGCCGACTGGTCGCGGAAGCTCGTCGGAGACCTGGCCGAGATCTGGTCCCGGCGTCATCGACAGAAAGGACAGCCCGCAATGGCGCGGCTGCAGCCGATGGCATGACGCGCACACTGCTTTTGGCCACCGACTTCGACGGCACGGTGGCTCCGATCGTCGACACGCCCGAGCAGGCGGTGATCCATTCGGAGATGGCCGCACTGCTGACGCGGGCCTCCGAACGTCCCGGCATCACCGTGGCCTTCCTCACCGGTCGCGACGCCGGCGACGTCCGCGGCCGCACCGCTGGAGTCCGCGCGTACATCGCCGGCTCGCACGGGCTGGAATGCGAGTCGCCCGAGGGGCGCACGGTCTGGACACCCTCCTCGGAGCTCGCCGCATTGGACGGCGACCTGCTCGAGGAGCTCGAACAGAGCGGCGTGCGCGTGGAACGCAAGCGCCATGGTGTATCGCTCCACTTCCGCGGGACGACCATCACCGATGGCCGCCGCGCGGTCGACCGCTTCGAGAAGTGGGCGAAATCGAACGCCCTGGAGCTGGTCGCCGGGCGATGTGTCATCGAGGCCCGGATGCGCGGCGGCGACAAGCGCCTGGCGCTGGTCAAGCTGGCTTCGATCACCCGCGCGGCGCGCGTCGTCTTCGCCGGCGACGATCTGACCGACTTCGCCGCCATCCGCTGGGCGTCGCAGCGCGGCCGCGGGCTCTTCGTCATGAGCGGCGAACGGAAGCCGCCCCATGCCGGCCGCGTGGAGTGCGTCGCGTCCATCGACAGCCTCTGCCAGATCTTCGGCCGCGAGATCGACGCGTGGAACGGAACGAACCGCCGGCTCGGTTTCTCCAGTCCCGTCCCGGCGATCTGAGGGCCGGCAATTGACCGTTCGTACCGTTCCCGCTAGGCTCGCCGCATGCCGAAAGACGAACGGGCGGCAACTTTGATGGACGCATTCCGCCGAATCGTGCATGCGCTGCGCAGCTCGCACCGGGCCGCGCGGTATCTGAATCTGACGGGCGCACAACTCTTCGTCCTCAACGCGCTGCACGAGACAGGTCGGCCCCTCAGCGTCGGCGAGCTCGCGGGACGCACGCGCACCGACCCGAGCACCGTCTCGGTCGTCGTGAGCCGACTCGTCAAGCGCGGGCTCGTGCAACGGGTCCGCGCGGCGGAAGACAGCCGCCGCGCCGAGCTGACCCTCACTCGTTCCGGCCGAGCCCTGCAGCGCAAGGCGCCGACCACCGTGGCGCAGGAAAAGCTCGCCGAGGCCCTCGAAGGGCTCTCCCCGCGCGATGCCGCCACCCTGGAGCGTATTCTCGCCCACATCGTGAACACGATGGGCGAAGCGGAAGCGCCGGCGCCGATGCTGTTCGATAAACGGTAGCCGCGGTACACGATCTGCACACAACCAGAATCCCGTGGACCTGTCGCCTGAAGTGCATGCCTTCATCGCCGAGAGCATCAGCTCGGTGGAGATGCTCGAGGTCCTGCTGCTTCTCCACCGCGCTCCCGACACCTATTGGGGCGTTCCGGCGATCTCTCACCAGCTCGGACTCAAGGAAGAGCTCGTCCGCACGGCGACACAGCGGCTCGCGGAACACCATCTCGTCGCGACGTCGCATACGACGGACGCCTACCGCTTCGAAGCCGACGAGGGGCGGACGGCCACGACGGACGCGCTCGCCGATGCATACCGCGATCAGCGGATCCAAGTGATCAACACCATCTACTCGGAAAATCTCCGCCGGCTGCGCGCGTTTTCCGACGCTTTTAGAATTCGAGGGGAGTAGGCGTGTTCGGCCTGATCGTCTATCTGCTTTGTCTCGTGACCAGCACCACCTGCGCGGTGCTCCTGCTGCGCGGCTACGCCCGGAGCGGCGTGCGCCTGCTGTTCTGGGGCGGGCTCTGCTTCGTCGCGCTGGCCATCAACAACCTCCTGCTGTTCGTCGATCTGCGCGTCGTGCCGCAGGTCGATCTTTCGTTCTGGCGCACGCTGCCGGCACTGGCCGGCATTCTCCTGCTGCTGTACGGGCTCATCTGGGAGACGCGATGATCGTGCACTTCATTTCCGGCATGCTGGTGATGGGCTACTTGGTGGCCGCCGTGTTCTTCTTCAAATTCTGGCGCGACAGCGCCGACCGGCTGTTCGGAATTTTCGCCGTGGCCTTTCTCCTGCTCGCAGTCCAGCGGACGCTGACCTCCCTGTTCGTCGCCGCGGCGGCGATTTTCATCATCCGCCTGATAGCCTTCCTGCTGATCGTGGTGGCCATCGTCGACAAGAACCGCGCCCGGCGCTCGGCTCACTCCTCCCCTTCCTCCTGACGGCGAAACCACCGCGCGATCGGAACGTCGGTCGAGGAGTGGAGCACGATGGAGATGGCAACGGCCACGGCGATGATCAGGAACATCGCGACGGCGCGGGGGATGCCGGAGTTCAGTACATAGATGCCGTAGACGACCGAGGCGAACCCTTTCGGGCCGAACCAGGAGACGGTGACCCGCTCGCGCCGATCGAGGGCGCTGCCGAGCAGCACGATCTCCAGCGCCGCGGGGCGTGCGATGAAGATCGCCAGCAGGGCGAAGGCGATCCCCGCCCATCCCACCGACTCGAACATGTCGAGCGACAGGAGCGATCCGAACACCAGCAGCGCGAGGAGCTTGAGGAGCTCGACGATCAATTCGCCGAAGCGGTGAAAATCGTCGCGCGCGCCGGGCGCAATGGTGGCCACGGTCACGCCGGCGGTGAAGGCCGCGATGAACTCGTTCATGCGGAGCACGGAACCGACGCCGAGCACCAGCAGGCCGATGGCGAAGATGAAGAGCGGGCGGAGGTCGCGGGCCACGGCGAAGATGCGCAGCGACTCGATACGCAGCGCGACCCACGGGATGCCGACGCCGGCGATGGCGCCGAGCGCCAGGTCCTCCGCGATGCGCCCGTAATCCGCGCCGGGACCCGAGGCGATCGTGGCTACGAGCGCCACGACGAACGGCAGCGCCAGTCCGTCGTTCAGGCCGCTCTCCACATTCAGCAGTTGCCGGAGCCGTCCGGGAATCTCTTCGCGTCCCACGATGGCCGCGGCGAACACCGGGTCGGTGGGCACCAGCACCGCCGCGAGCAGGAATGCGTGCTCCCACGGCATTTGCACCACGAACCGGGCGAACACCGCCATGAAGAACGCGGTCAGCGGCAGGCCGAGAAAAAGCGCGCGCCCCGGCAGACGCCATGCGGAAGCGAGATCGCGCGCGCCGATCCGCATCCCGTCGGTGAAGAGCACCGTGAACAGCGCCAGCTCGGCGATGCGCGATACCGTCGGATCCTGCGGCGACAGCGCGATCCATCCGAAGCCGGTCCGTCCGGCGATCACCCCGGCCGCAAGGAAAAAGACCGCCGTAGACAGGACGCTCCGCTCCGCGAACTCCGACACGAGCAGCCCGGCGACGAGGGCAACGGCGAAGATCAGGACGGCAATCACTGCGGCCCGCAGCCGGGCAGGAGCATCGGCATGCCGCCCTGCCTCGTCGCGCCGCGAAACATCACGGCATACGGAAGAATGATCATCAACGCGCCGATCGCGGCGAACCGAAGGTGCATCCCGAACGCCGTTACAACGAGCGTGCCTCGCCCTCCGGCGGCTGCGGCTTCCCGTGCGCGCGCGGGCATGCTCGTCGATGCACGCACGAATCGCAGAGGCCGCCACCGGCGTGCGGATGACGAGCCGCATCTCGACTTCATCATCGGCGGCGACCTTTCGGGCGGCAAATGGGAGAGAATCGGGGATCGGAGAGCTGACCGCATGATCATCCGGATGGAACACGGCAAGGCCAACGCGCTCGACCTCGAGCTGTGCCGCGAGCTCCAGCACGACTTCGAGGCAGCAGCCGAGGACCCGCAGGTCGACGCCGTCGTGCTCACCGGCACCGGGCGGATTTTCTCGGCCGGCGTCGACTTGCCGCGGCTGGTCGACGGCGGCGACGCCTACGTCACCGACTTCG
>DATFUW010000321.1:0-3411 GCA_035260605.1 Thermoanaerobaculia bacterium
TCATGACCGGCGGCCACCACGCGTCGAGCGTGTGGATCGTCCATTCGCCCATCGCCTCGCGAGGGATGGAGGGAGGAGCCGGAACGAGCACGTCGAGCCGGTCATAGATCTGCAGCCGCTGATCGGGCGTGGCATCGCGAAAGAGATTGATCAGCGTCAACGCGTCGCGACGGCGCGACAGGCGCAGAACGGTCGGCAAATCGCCGCTCCGCACCGCCGCCTGAAACGCCGGGGGCGCATCGTCGAACACCGGCGGCGACAGGCGGCCGTCCTCGATCCAGGCGTGCGCCCCCTGCGGCACGAGGCTCTGCGTCCATCCGCGCGTCAGCTCCACCCAGCCCGAGGTGACGCGCAGCAGGCCGTGGCCGTCGGGAGCAACCGAGAGCACGTACTCGCAGCCGAGGTCCATGGCCGCCGCCCGGGGAGTGTCGACTACGAACACGCCCGGAGGCGAGGTCGTCTTTGCGTGAATGGTCCCGGAGGCGAGCGCGAGGCGCTGCCGCTTCGCGCGCACCTCGACCAGCCGGATCTCCGTGCGCGGCCCGATGTCGATCACGCCGATGGCGTTCGATTCGAGCCGGGCGTGCATTCCCGGGCCGGTGGCGATCGATTCGCCGACCTGGAGCACCCGCCGCCGTCCCGCCTCTTCGGCGATCCAGGCGCCGCGGGGCCGCGGCCACGCGATGACGATCGCCACGGCGATCGCGGCCGCCGCGGCGAGCCACCATCGCCCGGGCGAATGGCGCCGCGGGAGCACGGGCATCCGCCGTGTACTGCGGTAGACCGACAACAACTCCTGCAGCCGCTCCTCGTTCATGTCTCGCTCCAGCCGAGCGCTTCCCGCAGCATCTGCATTCCTCGATGAAGATTCACGCGCACCGATCCCGGCGTGAGCCCGGTCCGTTCGGCGATCTCCGCGCCCGACATCCCTTCGACGAGCCGCAGCAGCAGCGTCTCGCGGTACGCCTCGGGCAAAGTCCTGATCGCGGCGAGCGCGTGCGCCGCCTCCGCGGCGTCCCCCTGTCGCTCGCGCGCGGCGTACTCGACGTCGAGCTCCTGCTCGTGATGCACGCGGCGCCTGTGGTCCTCGGCCGAATTGCGCGCGATTCGCGAGATCCATCCCGCGAACGCCGCCGAATCGCGCAGCGTTCGCAGTTTCCGCCAGGCGGCGATGAAGACGTCCTGCGTGACGTCGTCGGCATCGGCAGCGGGAAGTCTGCCGAGAAGAATGGAGTGGACCACCCGGGCGTACCTCGCGTAGAGAAGTTCGAATGACGCAGCGTCGCCCGCCTGCGCGGCGCGAACCAACTCGGCATCCGTTCGGGCAGACATCGCCGTCAGAAAGACGCGGTCCGCCCGCGTTGTGTTAACGCGTTAACACCCTGCATGCGGATCGCGTCCTCAGCGCATGAACCGACGAATCTGCCTTCCGGCGTTCCTGCTGTTCCTCGCCGCGCCGGCGTGCGCGCAATCCACACACTATCTCGTGCGCCCGGTCTACTCCAACCTTCGATTCTCGATCGTCAAATGGGGTGTGATGAAGGAAGAGGGAATGTTCCGCGACTTCACGGGGACCCTTGACTACGACCCCGCACATCCGGAGCAGGCGCGCATCGACGTCGTGGCCCGGGCCGCCAGCCTGGACACGAAGAACGAGACGCGTGACCACGTTGTCCGCTCCGACGACTTCCTCGACGTCGCGCGTTACCCGACGATCGAGTTTCACAGCCGCGGCGTCGATCACGATGTCGTCACCGGCGACCTCACGATCCACGGCGTCACGCGGCGGATTCGCTTCACCGCCATCCCGCTCGGCATCCGCGACGTTCCGCACGTCGGCAAGCTCGCCGGGTTCGACACGGCCTTCACCATCAACCGACGCGACTTTGGCATCCTGGGAAACCGCTGGGGGGCCATCCCCGCTGTGCTCTCCGATGACGTGGAGATCCACATCGCCATCGGCGCGATCCAGCCGGAACGGTAAACACGATGCGACTTGCCCTCCTCCCCCTCCTCCTTCTCCTGTCGTGCACCCCGGCGACAGCCTCGACGGCCAACCGCATCGTCCTTCCGAATGGATTTCATCCTCAGGCCATTGCCGCGTCCGGCAACGAGATCGCAGTCTGTGGCAGGCGAGGAGACCTGGCGATCGTCCACGGCGGAACGCTCATCTTCCCTCACGCCTGGTGCGGCGCGAATCCGACCCACATGATCGCCGCCGATGTGAACGGCGACGGCATGCCCGATTTCGTCGTGGCCAATCACGACACCGACTACATCACGCTGCTGCAGAATCACGGCGGCGGTCGATTCACATCGCATCAGATCCACGTCCACTCGAAGCCCCATCCGCACACGGTCGCCGCGGCCGACGTGAACGGCGACGGCCAGGTCGACCTGATCACCGACAGTTGGGCCGAGAACCGCGTGACGCTGGTGCTGGCGGACGGTCATGGGGGATGGGAGTCGCCGGGAATCGGCGTTCCCACCGGCCGCGGCCCCTACGTCAACGTCGTCGCGGCGGATCTGGACGGAGACGGCCACACGGATCTGGCGATGCCGAACGCGCGTCCCGACGACCCACACGACAGCGTGACGATTCTCTTCGGCGACGGCCGCGGCCACTTCGAACCGGCTGCGCAGTCCCCGATCGTCGCCGGCCCGGCGCCGTTCATGATCGCGGTCGCCGATGTGAACGGCGACAAGCGCCCCGACATCCTGGTGGCGAACTACTCGGGCCACATCACCGATACTGCGCGCGACGGTCTGACGTGGATCCGCAACGACGGCGGCCGGCATTTCACCGCGTTTCCGGAGCGGATCGTGGCCGGCCACGGCTCATGGCACATCGCGGCTGGCGACGTCAACGGCGATGGGTTCGACGACGTGGCATTCAACAACGCCGCGGAGAAAAGCGTGACCGTCGTCTATGGATCGTCCGCAGGACCGCGGCCCGGTCCGACACCCTCCGTGACACTGCAACCTGAGGACCTGGCCATCTTCGGACGAAGGGTGATCGTGATCGGCGGAGATCGCGACGAGATCTGGAGCGTGCCCGTCAGGTGAGCGGAGCGGTCTCGTCGAAGTCGAGTTTCTCGCTGGTCCAGCCGGTCAGCATGGCGTCAGGGACCGACTCGACGAGTTCACGGACCTTCTCCAGTACCGAATCGGCGGCGGCGTTGTCGAGGGCCACGAAGGCCACGGCCATGCGCGCGCGCTGATGCAGGTCCTGGAGAGCCACTTCCTTCGCCGAGAGATCCAGATTGCGCAGCCTGTCACGGACGCTGCGCACGACCGCGCGCTTGTCCTTCAGCGATTGCGCGTGCGGGATGTGGAGTTCGATCGACAGGAGCGCGACAACCATGAGGAATGCGGAATGCGGATCGTCGTGACTCGGCGCTCGGCACTCGT
>DATFUW010000322.1:0-3252 GCA_035260605.1 Thermoanaerobaculia bacterium
CGAGCTGAGCCGTGAGTCGCGTATGGCCTTCGATCCCTTCGCCGGCACGAGTGAGGCCATCCGGCAGCTCGAATCCGACGCCCGCAAGACCGTGCTGACCGACCGCCCGGTGCTCCTCCAGGGGGAGACCGGCTCCGGCAAGGGCGTCCTGGCGACGTGGCTGCACCGCAACGGCCGCCGCAGCGGAGAACCGTTCGTCGATCTCAACTGCGCCGGCCTCTCGCGCGATTTTTTGGAGTCGGAGCTCTTCGGTCACCAGCGTGGTGCGTTCACCGGCGCTGTGCAGGACAAGCAGGGACTGCTCGACATCGCGCACCGCGGCACGCTGTTTCTCGACGAGATCGGGGATATCGATCTGCAGGTGCAGCCGAAGCTCCTCAAGGTGCTCGAGGAGAAGGAGTTCCGCCGGCTGGGAGATGTCCGGCCGCGCTTCTCCGACGTCCGGCTCATCGCCGCGACCCATCACGATCTGCAGGCGCTCGTCGCCGCGCGCCGCTTCCGCGAAGATCTCTACTTCCGCATCAGCACCATCATCCTCCGACTTCCGCCGCTGCGCGAAAGGGGAGAAGAAGACATCGCCGTGCTCGCGGCGGAGATCCTGGCCCGCGTCTCCTACGAGATGGGACGGCCGGACGCGCACCTCGCCGACAGCGCCGTCCGCGCGCTCTCCGAGCATCCATGGCCCGGGAACTTGCGCGAGCTGAAGAACGTGCTCGAACGGTCACTGCTGATGAGCGAGGGGAGCGAGATCCGCCGCTCCGATCTCCGCTTCGAATCGACCGCGCCGGCGCGCGGCGGGTACGGCGATCTGACGCTCGAGGCGCTCGAATCGAAGCACATTGCGGCCGTCCTCGCCGACGAGGGCGGATCGGTCGAACGGGCGGCGAAACGCCTCGGCATCACGCGGAACACGCTGTACTACAAACTCCGAAAGCATCGGATCGGCGTGCACAAGGATTCGAAAAACGTGTTCGAAAATTCGGAATCCTCGGCCTGCGATTCGACGGACCATTAACACAACCAATTCATTTCATTGATGTTGCGGTCCTGCGACGGCAGGCTCGGCGGTTGGTATTTCCATTGCGCTAGAGGCCGTCATGACGGCCGCAGCAACAACCCGCCCTTACAGGATGCTCATCGTCGAGGACGAATCGACGGTCCTCTTCGCGCTCCGCAAGTATTTCACCGCCGCAGGCTACCGCGTCGATTACGCGCGGGAGCTGGAGGAGGCGGAGGCGCTGATCGCCACGACGCAGTACCACATCGTGATCGCCGATCTGCGCCTGTCCGGAAGCAGCGCCGCGGAGGGGCTCGAAGTGCTGCGGTTCGTCCGGCAGCAATCGCGGGGAACGAAGGTCGTCATTCTGACAGCCTACGGCTCGCCGGAGATTCAGGGGAGCGCGCGGATGCTCGGAGCCTCGGCGTTTCTGCAGAAGCCGGCGCCGCTTCCGGAGATCGGGGCGACCGTGCTGCGTCTGCTGGAGGAGGCATGAGCTCACCGCAGACGCTGCTGCAGGAGATCCTCGGCAAAGGGGGGCTGTCGACGCTCTTTCAGCCGATCATGGAGATCGGCGCCGGTCTGCACGAGCTGTTCGCCGTCGAGGCCCTCTCGCGCGGACAGAAGGGGACGAACGCGGAACGCGCGGACGTGCTGTTCGACTACGTGCGCCGCAAGGGAAAAGAGATCGAGGTCGACCGCGCCTGCACAGCCGCGGCGCTCAGTGCGGCGGCGGCAAACGGGATCGGGTGCCCGCTGTCGATCAACGTGCACGCTTCCACGCTGGAGCGCGACGAACAGTGGGTCGAGTTCCTGGCCGGTGCGTGTGCCCGCCGCGGGCTGCCGCTCTCGCACGTCATCCTGGAAATCGTGGAGCAGCAGAAGTTTTGGGACGAGCGGCGTTTCTTCCAGACGCTCGATCAGCTCCGCACCGCGGGGGTGCGCATCGCCCTCGCCGACATTGGCCTCGGCTACTCGAACTACCGGATGCTGATCGAGATCCGCCCCGAGTTCTTCGAGATCGATCCGTACTTCGTCACCGGGTGCGGCGAACGCGCCCCGGCGCGCGCCGCGATCGAATCGATCTCCCTGCTGGCCGGCCGGCTCGGCGGTCGCGTGATCGCCCGCGGGGTCGAATCGGAATCGGACCTGCGGACGCTCGAGGCACTGGGGATCCGCCTCATGCAGGGCTACTACCTCGGCTCGCCGGACGTCGAGCCGCCGCGTGCCGCGGAACTGGCGCAACAGGAGATGTCATGACACGAAAGAGAATTCTGCTGGTCGACGACTCGAACACGATCCTGATGATGGAGAAGTTCATCCTCAGCAACGGACCCTGGGACCTGATCACTGCCAGTGACGGCGAAGAAGCCGTGCGCAAAGCCTCGACCGAGCATCCCGACCTGATCCTGCTCGACGTGATCATGCCGAAGATGGGCGGGTTCGAGGCGTGCCGCGTGATCCGCACGCGCGCGTCGACCAATGCGATCCCCATCATCATGGTCACGACGCGCGGTGAGGCGGCGAACGTCGAAGCCGGCTGGGCAAACGGCTGCACCGATTACGTGACCAAGCCCATCAACTCGGTCGAGCTGCTGGCCAAAGTCCGCAGCGTGCTCGACTCCGTCCCCGTGGAGGTTGCGCAGTGAGCGCCGAAAAGACGGGACGGGCCTACGTCGAGGAAGCGCGGCAGGAGCTGACGCACTACGCGCAGGGATTGCTGCACGAAAACGAGAAGCTCCGTGCCGCGGTGGCCACGCTGGAGAGCGACAACCGCCGGCTGGAGAGCGAGCTGACCGAAACGCACGGAGTCCGGCAGCAGAAGGAAACGCTGCGGCGCAGGCAGGACGTGCTGGAACACGAAACGGCCGAGGCGATGCGGGAAGCCGGAATGGCGCGGCACGAACGCGACCAGGCGGTCGCAGAACTGACGCTCCTGCGCGCCCGTCTCGAAGAGATCGAGCAGGAGAACGACCGTCATCTCCAGGAGTACCAGCAGGTCGAACAGCAGACGGCGAACCTCTCGAACCTGTACGTGGCCTCGTATCAGCTCCACTCCAGCGTCGACCGCGACGTCGTGCTGAAGACGATCGAGGAGATCGTCATCAACCTGATCGGCTCCGAAGAGATGGCGATCTTCGAGGCCGACGAGCGCGGCCGGTTCCGCGTCGCGGCATCGGTCGGAATCGACGCCTCGCGCTTCGGGCCGTTTCGGCTCGGCGAAGGCCCCATCGGACGGCGGCTCGCGGCCGGCG
>DATFUW010000323.1:0-3050 GCA_035260605.1 Thermoanaerobaculia bacterium
CTTCATCTATCACGCCACCGAGCGGACCATCGGTGTGCCGAAGACGAGCGCGCGGTCGCGCAACGGAAAGCCGCTGCGGGCCGGCGCGCACAACAGCCTGACCCGCGCCCGCCTCAAACCGCTGTTCATGATCGGCGGCTATGCGCAGTTCACCTGGGCCTTCAACTACTGGGGCCCGCCGGGCATCAATCGCGACACGTACGTCGTGGTCCGCAAAAAAGAGGGGGCACCGCAATGGTGAAGCCCGACGTCCGCGCGCACGTCTCCATGGTCTTTCATCTCGACAAGTGCATCGGCTGCCATACCTGCAGCCTGGCCTGCAAGAACCTCTGGACCGAGCGTCCCGGCGCCGAGTACATGTGGTGGAACAACGTCGAGACGAAGCCGGGAACCGGTTATCCGACGAAGTGGGAAGAGCAGGAGACCTGGCGGGGCGGCTGGACGGCCGACGACAACGGCTCGCTCCGGCTGCGCTCCCAGGGAAGGCTCAGCGGGCTGCTGAAGCTCTTCTACAACGCCAACCAGCCGGGGCTCGACGATTACTACGAGCCGTGGACCTACCGGTACGGAGATCTGTTCGACGCGCCCGCCGATGACGATCAGCCGGTCGCCAGGCCGATCTCGCTCATGACCGGAGCGCCGATGGAGATCGAGGCCGGCCCGAACTGGGACGACGATCTCTCCGGATCGCCCCTGTACGCCGAACACGACCCGAACCTCGCCTCGCTCCCGGAGGACGAGCGGCGCGCACTGTTCGACATCGAGCGGATGACGATGATGTATCTGCCGCGGATCTGCAATCACTGCACGAATCCGGCGTGCGTCGCCGCCTGCCCGTCGGGAGCGCTCTACAAGCGCGGTGAAGACGGGATCGTGCTGGTCAACCAGGACCAATGCCGCGGCTGGCGCGCCTGCGTCGCCGCCTGTCCATACAAGAAGGTCTACTACAACTGGAAGACGGGGAAATCGGAGAAGTGCATCCTCTGCTACCCGCGCCTCGAAACCGGGCAGCCGCCCGCCTGCTTCCATTCGTGCGTCGGACGCATCCGCTACATGGGCGTGATCCTGTATGACGCCGCGCGGATCCGCGAGGCGGCGAGCACACCGGTGGAGTCGCTCGTCGACGCGCAGCGATCGCTGCTCCTCGATCCGAACGATCCGGAGGTCGTCGCCGGCGCGGAGTCGAACGGCATCAGCCGTCCGCTGATCGACGCCGCGCAGCAGTCGCCGGTCTGGAAGTTCGTGCGTGAATGGGAGCTGGCCCTGCCGCTGCACCCGGAGTACCGGACGCTGCCGATGCTCTTCTACGTCCCGCCGCTCGTTCCCGTCATGGGGCGGAACAGCGAAGGCCTCTATGCGCGGGCCGGGGAAGGGACGGAGATCTTCAACGCGCTCGACGATGCGCGGCTGCCGATCCGGTATCTCGCATCGCTCTTCTCCGCGGGCAATCCGGCGCCCGTCGCCGCATCGCTGCGGAAGCTGATGGCCGTGCGCTGGTACCGCCGCTCGCTGGAGCTCGACGACGTCGACGCATCGACGGCGGCACGAGTGCTGGCCGAGGCGGCGCTGACGCCCGAGCAGGCGAATGCCATCTACCGCCTGACGGCGCTCTCGACGCTCGAAGAACGGTTCGTCCTCCCGCCGCTGCAGCGCGAGCAGGCGCTGAGCAGCCTCGGCGAGCAGGCGGCGGAGGAATGCCGGCAGAGCTGCGGCCTGGACGAGATCGTTCCCATCGGGAGGCGCGGATGAATCTGGCGCCGCTCTTTCGCTATCCCGACACTTCCTTCGCACGGCACATCGACGGATTGTACGGGTCGGGTGGCGCCGAGCTCGATGCGTTCGCCAGGGAGATGGCGGCGCTCGATCTCGCGGAGCAGCAGTCGACCTACACCGCGACGTTCGACCTCGCGCCTTCCTGCACGCCGTATCTCGGCGTGCATCTGTTCGGCGACGAGAATCCCGACCGCGCGCGGCTGATGGTCGGCCTTCGTCTGGCGTACGCACGCGTGGGGATGGCCGCCGATCCGGCGGAACTCCCCGATCATCTGGCCGAGGTCCTGGAGTTCGCCGAACGCGACGGCGTCGAGGAGCGCGAGGATCTGCTCCGCCTCGTGCTCGCGCCGGCGCTGAAGCGAATGCACGAGATCCTCGCTCCTACGGCAAATCCGTACCGGCATCTCGTCGCCGCCGCGCTGCATCGAGCCGCTCCCGGAGATGCATCGTGAACCTGCTGTTCGTCGCCGTCCCCTATGCCGCCTTCGCCTGCTTCGTCGTGGGGGTCGCGGCGCGATTCCGGCGCGGAGCGACGATCTCCTCGCGATCCTCGCAAATCCTCGAGAGCCGGTGGTTGGTGTGGGGAACGGTCCCCTTCCACATCGGCATCACCGTACTGTTCCTGGGCCACCTGATTCCGCTGCTGATCCCCGACGCATGGCGCGTCTTCGTCTCGCATCGCGCTGCGCTGGTGCTGGTGGAAAGCGCCGGCCTGGCGGCCGCTGTGCTTTGTCTGACCGGCCTCGTCGTTCTCTTCATCCGGCGCATCGCCTCCCGCCCGGTGCGCGCCGGCTCGGCGCCTGCGGACCTGGTCGTTCTCGGCGTGCTGATCCTGCAGGTGGGCGCCGGCATCGGCGTGGCGACGATGCATCGATGGGGCGCGATGTGGTCGGTGGCGACGATCGTGCCCTATCTGCGCAGCCTGGTGATGCTCCATCCCGATCCCGCGCTCGTCGCCGGGATTCCCCCGCTGATGCTGACACACCTCGCCGGCGCCTGGATCGTGCTGGCCCTGCTGCCGTTCACTCGGCTGGTCCACATGTTGACCTTCCCGCTCGGCTACCTGGTTCGCGCACCGCAGAAGGTCGTCTGGGTGACCCGGCCGAAAAGGGGTCAGGTCTGTGATCTGTGATTTTCTACGGGACGTAGAAAGACCGGGTGTTTGAACCCTCGAGATTGCAGGCGATCCGCTGAGGGATCGTGCCTGTTTCCGATTTTTGGCTTCGGGGCATAAATGAGGCTGCTCAGCACTGCGAGTAAGCGGTTGCGGATCCGTC
>DATFUW010000324.1:0-4997 GCA_035260605.1 Thermoanaerobaculia bacterium
TTCGAACTCACCGAAGCATTCCGCATCGCATTCCAGGTGATCCGCGCGCACAAGATGCGCTCCGTGCTCACGGCCCTCGGCGTGATCATCGGCATCATCGCCGTGACGCTGATGGGATCGGCCATCTCCGGCATCCAGGTCGGTTTCGACCGCAGCCTGGCGGTGATCGGCGACGACCTCCTCTACGTCGAGAAGTGGCCGTGGCACAACGTCGACGACTGGTGGAATTACCGGAACCGCCGGCGCATGGAAGTGCAGTACGCCGCGGACCTCAACCGCATCATCGCCGACACGCCGAACTCGCAGTTGATCGTTGCCGTGCCGACGTTGCAGTCGAATCGCTCCGTCAAGTACGGCGAGAACGAGGTGACGAACGTCTTCACGCAGGGAACGACCTACGATTTCCTGCAGACCTCGACGAGTACGTTCAGCCAGGGGCGCTTCTTCACGGAGATGGAGGCCCACGCCGGGCGCAACGTCGTGGTCCTGGGCTACGACGTGGCCGAGGCACTCTTCCCCAATCAGTCCGCGCTGGGCAAGACGGTGATGATCGGAGGGAGTCCATTCCGCGTCGTCGGCGTCTGGTCGAAGATGGGGACGTTCCTCGGTCTGTTCAGCCTCGACTCGAACGCCACGGTGCCGCTGCAGGCCTTCGAGAAAATGTTCAGCTCGCGCCTCGATACCTCGATCCGCGTGAAGGTGAAAGATAAGAACCGGATGGATGCCGCGGCCGACGAGCTGACCGGCGACATGCGGCGCGTACGCGGCCTCCGCCCCGAGCAAAAGGACGATTTCTCCATCAACCAGCAGGAGGCGCTGCGCAGTACGCTCGGCCCGATCAAGGCCGGCATCGCCACCGCCGGGCTCTTCGTCACCGGCCTGGCCCTCTTCGTCGGCGCCATCGGCATCATGAACATCACGTACGTCAGCGTGAAGGAGCGGACGCGCGAGATCGGGACGCGCAAGGCGATCGGCGCGCGGCGCCGGTCCATCCTCCTGCAGTTCCTCGTCGAGGCGGTGTCCATCTGCCTGCTCGGCGGAGCGGTCGGCCTCGGCCTGTCGTGGCTCATGTCCATCTCCGTGGCCGCCGCCTTCCCGTCGTTCCCCATGCGCTTCTCGCTCGGGCTGGTGATGACCGGGCTCATCGTGTCCATGGTCACCGGAGTCCTTTCCGGCTTCGCGCCGGCACTGTCCGCATCGAAGCTCGATCCCATCGAAGCGCTCCGCTATGAGTAGGCCGCGCCATGCACATTAGAGAAATCTTCCAGATGGCGCTGCTGGCGCTGAAGACCAACAAGCTCCGCTCGGGCCTGACGATGCTCGGCGTCACCATCGGCGTGTTCTCGGTCATCGGCGTGATGACTGCGCTCAGCGTGATCTCCACGTCGATCGAGGGCGGGCTCAACTTCCTCGGGAGCAATCTCTTTCAGTTCGCCAAGTATCCGGTGATCGAGACGCACGGATCGCGGCAGAAGTTCGCCAACCGGCGCAACATCACGCTCAGCCAGGCGAACGAATTCAAACGCCTCATGGACGGGACGACCGACGTCGTCTGCCTCAAGGTGTTCGATGGCGGGAACTCCGTCGGCTACGGCAAGCTCAAGCTCCAGGGAATGACGATGGTCGGCACCAACGAGCACTTTCTCACGGCGAACGCCTACGCGCTCGGCTACGGCCGCAACCTGACGGCGGCGGACGTGGCCCTCGGACGCAGCGTGGTCGTGGTCGGGAAATCAGTCGAGAAGAAGCTCTTTCAGAGCATGAGCCCCATCGGCAAGACGATCCGCATCAGCGAGAAGCCGTATCAGATCATCGGCGTGCTCGCGGAGAAGGGGTCGTCGTTCGGGCAGAGCCAGGACGACATGCTGCTGGTCCCCATCACGCGCTACTTCGACGACTTCGGTTACGTGCACCGGACGATCAACATCGCCATCCAGGCGCCCTCGCAGGCGCTGTACAACCAGACGCTCGACAAGGCCATTGGCGCCATGCGCATCGCGCGCGGGCTGAAGGTCGGGCAGGACAACGACTTCGAGGTGTACTCGAACGACACGCTGCTGTCCGCTTTTGCGCAGATCGCCAGCACGATCCAGATCGGCGCGTTCGTCATCAGCGCCATCGCATTACTCGCCGCCGGGATCGGCATCATGAACATCATGCTGGTCAGCGTCACCGAACGGACCCGCGAGATCGGCGTGCGGAAGGCCATCGGCGCTCGCCGCGACGACATCGTCCGGCAGTTCCTCATCGAGGCCATCGTCCTCTCCGAGGTCGGGGGCCTCACCGGGATCCTGCTGGGGATCGCCGGCGGGAACGGCGTGGCCCTCTGGTTCCATATCGCCATGGTCTTTCCGTGGGCCTGGGCGGCAGCCGGACTGATCGTCTGCTCGATCATCGGCATCGGCTTCGGCTGGTATCCCGCGCGAAAGGCGGCGCGGCTCGATCCGATCGAAGCGCTCCGCTTCGAATAGCGATCCGGATCCGAAGGTCCTTCCGGCATCGAATTCGCTCTCTCCCAGGGCATGAAAAGGTCCCTTCTCGCGCTCGCGATCGCGCTGCTCGCAGTGTCCGCATTCGGACAGGACTGGCGCGGCGAGCTCAACATGATTGACCACGATCTGCACCACCAGCATTACGAACACGCGCGCAAGTGGTCGATCAAAATGATCAACAGCATGTGCGATCACCTCGGCACCGGCGATGCCGCGATGTATACGCTGGCGCGGACCGTCGCCGATCGGGCACTCGCCGAAGCCGGACTGGGAAATGCGCAGGACGCCGACTGGTACTGGCACGTCGCCGGCGCACTCGATCCGAAGCTGATGGATGAGGACTGGGCCCGTTACGGCGGCCCGGCCGCGCAATGGCTGCAGGAACGGGACAAGGACGAGCCGCAGATCGGCGATGCCAGGCTGCCGCCGCCGGTCCCGCTCAGGAAGTTCGATCCCGACTGCCCGCTCAGTGCCATCAAGGGCGGCTACTACTATCCGGTCACGCTCGCGGCGATCGTCGACCGCAGCGGCAGCCCGCGCTGCCCGCGGCTGGTGACGGCGAAGCAGACCCCGACGCTGATTTACGAAGCGTTCGAGGCGTTCAAGCGGTGGCAGTTCGAGCCGCCGCCCGCCCCGGCCGAGTTCACGCTGACCGTGCACTTCAAGCCGCCGAAGAAGTCTGCCTGATGCGGCCGCCGCCCCCGGCTTTGTCCGGCGAAAGGCCGAAGAGGTTCGGCGCGGATCGCCGCCGGATGCGATTGTACACACGTGGTGTACCGTATTGCGGTGGCCGAGTCCGAGGAGATTCAGCAGCGGCTCACGCGGCTCGAAGAGCGCCTGACGGCGATCGAGCATCGCCTCGGAATCGCACCGGCGACCCCGGCTCCGGCACCGGTGGTCGTTGCGCCGCCCCCTCCTCCTCCTCCTCCGATGCCGGCGCCGCCCATCGGCGGCGTCCGCCCGAAGCCGGCCACCAGCATGGAGAGCCTCATCGGCGCGCACTGGCTGAACCGGATCGGGATCGCGGCGCTGCTCGTCGGCGCCGCGTTCTTTCTGAAGTATGCCTTCGAGAACGAGTGGATCGGGCCGGCGGCCCGGGTGGGAATCGGGCTCGCGGCCGGCGCGGCTTTGCTGGTCTGGAGCGACCGCTTCCACCTGCGCGGACATCGGATGTTCGCGCATTCGCTCGAGGTCGTCGCCGTCGGCGTGCTCTATCTGTCGCTCTGGGCGGCGTCGGAGACCTACAGCCTGATCGGAAACGGTGCGGCCTTCACGGGGATGGTCATTGTGACGGCCGCGCTCGTCGGACTGGCCCTGCGGCACGAGTCCGAGTTTCTCGCGGGGCTCGCGCTCACCGGCGGGTTTCTCACACCGGTGCTGCTCTCGACCGGCGTGAACCGCGAGGTGGCGCTGTTCACGTATGTCGCCCTGCTCGACATCGCCGCGCTGGTCCTGGTGATTCTCTACCCATGGGTCCGCGCGCTGGCCGTGGCCTTCTTCGGAACGCTCTTCCTGTGGATCGGATGGTTCGAGGCTTTCTACAGCGCCTCGCAGCGCGCGCGGACGATCGGGTTCATCACGCTTTTCCTGCTGCTGTTCGCCGCGGTCCCGCTGTTTCGGCGTTGGGAAGAGCGGGGGATCGCCGGAGCGGCGCTGCTCCTCGTGCCGTTCGCGAACGCGTTCGTCTACTTCGGGGAGATCAGCTCGATGGTCTCCGACTCCTCCCGGCTGGCGAAGTACGCCGTGGCGCTCGCGGCATTCTTCGTCGTCGTGGCGGCGGCGCTGCGCCTGCGCGGGGAAGAGCGCGAGGACCTGACGGCGGTGCACATCGCGCTGGCGCTCGGGTTCGTGACCATCGCCATTCCCCTGCAATTCCATCAGCTTTGGATCACCATCGGATGGCTGGCCGAGGCGGCGGCGCTGCTGGCGTTGTCACGGACTGCCTCCGGCGCGGCTGGAACGGCCTTTCGCGCGCTCGGAGCCTTCGCGCTCGCCGCCGGGGTGGTTCGGCTGCTCCTGATCGACCGCTTCCACCCGTTGCATCCCATCTGGAACATGCGCGCCCTGACGTACGCCATCGCCGTGGCGGTGTTCAGCGGCGTGGCGGTCGGAAGCGTCCGCTTCCGCAAACTCGCGACGGCGATGCTCAATCTGCTGGCGCTGATCGGCCTCACGGCCGAGGTCTCCGATATCTTCCGCGGGAGCCCGATCACGCGCGCCTTCGCCTGGTCCGCGCTCTGGATGATCTACGGCGCGGCACTGATGGTCATCGGGTTCCGCCGCGGCAACGCGTTTCTCCGATGGCTCGCGCTGATTCTCCTGGGCCTGACGATCTTCAAGGTTTTCCTCTACGACCTGTCGGAGCTGGAGCGCGTCTATCGCATCCTGTCGTTCATCGCCCTCGGCGTGCTGCTGCTGGCGATCTCCTTCGCCTATCAGCGGAAGTGGATCGGCGCGCAGCGAACGTGAAAAAGGGGTCAGGTCTGTGATCCGTGATTTTCTACG
>DATFUW010000325.1:0-3395 GCA_035260605.1 Thermoanaerobaculia bacterium
GCGACTGGCTGCGGCGTCCGTGGCCGCTGACGGAGATCTTCGCCGTCGCCAATCTCGCATTCCTGGCCGCCGACGTCTTCATCGCCCACTCCGTCAACCGCTTTGAGCAACCGGCGGAGTGGGTGCCGGTCGCGTTCTCGATCGTCGCGCCGGTCGTGCTGGTGATCGCGGCGGCGATGCGCCGCCACGCACAACGCGCGTCGACGTTGCTCGGCTTGCTGGTCGGCTGGTGCGCGCTCGGTGTGGGGATCGCCGGCATGCTGTTCCACCTCGGAAGCCACTTCTTTCAGCAGGAGTCGGTGCGCAATCTCGTGTACACCGCGCCGTTCATCGCCCCGCTGGCCTACAGCGGGCTCGGGCTGCTACTGATCATGAACCGGATGGTGCCGGCGGAGAGCCGGGAGTGGGCGCTGTGGGTCATCGTGCTGGCGCTCGGCGGATTCGCCGGGAATTTCGGGCTGACGCTCGCCGACCACGCGCAGAACGCGTTCTTCAATCCGATCGAATGGGTGGCCGTCGCCGCGAGCGCGGTGGCCGTCGGCTTCCTGGCGGTGCTGGTCTTCCGTCCCGGCGACCGCTTCCTGCTGCGCTCGACCCTCGCCGTGCTGGCGCTCGAATTCGTCGTCGGCATCCTCGGATTTGCCCTGCACATCGGCGCCGACTTCGCGCTCCCCGGACGCAGCCTCTGGGAGCAGTTCCTCTACGGCGCGCCGCTCTTCGCCCCGCTGCTGTTCCCGAATCTCGCACTGCTCGCGGCGATCGGGGTCTGGGCGCTGTGGCCGGGCATCACGGCTGATTCGGCGGCTGCAGCATAGCCACGATTTCGAGCGGCCCCGAAGGCGCCGGTTCGTTGCGCGAGGAAGTCTTTCTCAACCGCCCGTTGGTCGCAACACCTGCACGACTCGCCTGTCGTCTCTCACTCGAGACCGCGCACCGTGACATCGGTCGGCGGAAACGGCGGAACGACCGTCTGCGCGAGCGTCTGCAGCGCGGGTGCATGGTAGCGGCGCATCACGAGAATCTCGACTTCCCCGCCAATCGCGTTGCTTCTCCAGTACCCATCGCGATTCGTCACGGGGGCCGTGCCGGTGAGGAACGCAAGAGCCTCACCGCGCAACGCCACGCCGTTCAACCATAGCGTCACATCCGCGAACGGCATCGGATCACCGTCACCTCCGATCGCGCGGACGACGAGCGGCGAGACCGGCGGTGGTAGCTGCCACGTCGTCGTCGGTTGCATCGGCTGCCATGTTCTGGCCACCATCGCCGCACCGGGGCATCGAACCAGGAGAATTGCTCCGGCGACCGTCTCCGGGATTTCAATGTTGCCGTCGGCGTCGGTTGTATCGTGCCAGATGAGCGGACCATCGACAGCGTCGATCGTAGCGGCGAGTTCCGCGCCGGCACATGGGCGTCCGTCGAACTGCAGTGCAAGATCGGCCGTGTTTGCGGCGCGCTTCAACGCGATCGCGATCGAGCTCGAGGTATTCTCGTCCCCGACAGTAAAGCTTGTTGTATCGGAGTGCAGGTATCCTTTCGCGCGCGCCATCACGCGAGCCAAGCCGGCCCGCAAGGGCGGAAGTTGCGCGATCCCATTCCTGTCCGTGACGACGCGCTGACTGGTCGTTTGCGACTGCCCGTCGCCGGGATCGAAAACATTCTGTACGCCAATTTCTGCGCCGGCGATGGGTTCATCCGTTTTCGCGTCAATCACATGGGCGGTGTAGTCCGTTTCCGGCACGTGGAAGTCACGCGTGCCGGAGTCTGTCACCCTGACGAAGTACTCCCGATATGGCGCAGCTCCGGGTATCGTGACCTCAGCCACGTACATCCTGGCGTCCCAGAGCGTCACTTGATAGTGCCCGTCGTCGTTCACGACTGCTTCGACCGTGTCCGTGGCGCCGGTATAGAACCGTAGTTTGCCCGGGGTTGGATCGTCTCCGTGAAACACCGTTCCAGAAAGCATGATGGGATGGAGTTCAAAGGTAACGTCTTGATCGCGATAGTCGCGAAGATCGACACGCCGGATGAATCGCCACGGTCCGGCTCTCAACTCAATTCGCAGGCGTTCGGCCGGCAGGGAATGCAGCTCTGCTGACGAGTCTTCAAGTTCGGCGTGACCGACGGGCTCGCCACCGGAGAGTCGGACGACGGTCACGAACGGGGTCTTGTCGTTAAATGTCCGGGCCGGCGCGACAACCGAGACGTGAATGCTGGGAAGTACCTTGAGATCGCGCCGAACTGTGGTCACATGATGCGCTCGAAGGCGTATTGGCTCTTCTGGAAGCGCGAGCGTTTGTGAGCTGATCGCGAGGGTGCCCGCGGAGGCGGTCACGCCATACCAGACCCCATAGAATCGGTTGGCTGTCGCGACAAACACGTTCGGTGGCGCGACATGGTCTGTTGTCAACGTCATTCGCAGCTCATCCGGCGTGCTCTTGTCGTATGTGCGGGGGCGGTTGAGAACCACCAGGATGTCGCTGCCGCGCGCGGGCACCTCGGGGGTGAGGGTAGCGCTCTGATGGGGCATGACGCGGACGGGCCCCGTGATGGTCCTCGCGTTCCCGTCATGGTCCATGATGGCCGCAATGATGCGGCCGGCCGGGACAAGCAGTGAGCCGTGCGCGTCCTTTGCCGTGATTCGACGCTCGAACGCCCGCCGAAGCGTCGGGAACGCGGTATAGCTGTCCAGATTGATGAGCCGAAGTTCTTCGTCCGCAGATACCGAAATCGCCGGCGCGAGTTGAACGCGGCCGCCAGGGTCGACGTCGAAGGTCGCTCCAAAGCCTTTGCCGTTGAATGGTCCGCCCGAGTAGACGAGCGGGTATTGGATCGGACTGACGTCATCTCCCTTTTCAACCCAACTTGAATAAGTGCCCGGCGGCGGCTGAAACCACACCCCACACGGATAGGTGAGCTCGGCGCTGGTCTCCCCCATCAGGGCGAGGCGCATGCTGCAGGCGCCGGTGTCCATGAGCCGGCCGTGTGATCGTGCGAACGCGATCACAGCCACTCGGCCGTTGATCACACCCTTAGACAGGTCTGGTAGGTGAACCGCACCGATTGCAGGAATCGCTGCGACCAAGACGCAGGCACAGACCGTCAGAATCCGCAGTTGTGGACGCATGGCGGGCAGCAATCCGCATTTTCCGAGCTCCCACATCCTGCTTGAGTCTCTACGCAGATTGTATGCTCATCCCCCGGATCGCTGCAGTAATACCACTGTCCGCAAGAGACGCCGCAGAAGTAGTTCGGCTCAGGAAAACAGTAAGCATCCGCGCGGGGGATGCCCGTCGTCGCGAACGACACGATGAGCACTGCAATAGTCCCAATGATCCGTGATCGCATATCAACCTCTTTGCGGCAGTATACCTGTCCACCCCCGCCCCCGGTCA
>DATFUW010000326.1:0-9289 GCA_035260605.1 Thermoanaerobaculia bacterium
TCAACCTGCGCCGTCGCGTTCACGCCGAACCAGCACACATCACGCATCAGGACTACCAAGTGAAGTTGCTGATTTCGTTCAACTAAGGTAGCGACGGTGCGAAGGCTTCGAATCCGTATGCGCTACCAACGAGCCAGCTCATCCCTCTCCGATGAGGTTCTCCCCATCCCCGACGTTGCACCCGGCGTCTACCAATATTGCGTAGCTCTCCAGGGTAGTCTCGTCTGCAAAGATGGAACGTTGGCGCCCGGCAGCCTTCTGGCTCTGGGCAGCGACTGAGGATCGGTGCGGCTCGTTCGCGACACTCGGAGGCGCTTCCCTACCCGATCCGCGAGATACTGCGGCCGTCATGCAACTCGGGATCGTCGGTCTCCCCTTCTCCGGAAAGTCGACGCTGTTTCAGGCCATCACGCGGACACACCTCGATCCGGCGGCCAGCGGCAGGAGCGACGCGCACGTCGGCGTGGTGAAGGTCCCCGACTCCCGACTCGACCGGTGCGCCGCGATCTTCTCGCCGAAGAGCACCGTCCACGCCACGATCGAGTTCGTCGACGTCGCCGGCCTGAAAAAAGGCGCCAGCGGAACGGCGCAGTTCACGACCGGCTTCCTGGCCGCCGTGAAGAACAACGACGCTCTGATCCAGGTCGTCCGACTCTTCGAGAATTCCGCCGTTCCTCACCCCGACGGCAGCATCGATCCGCTGCGCGACATCGCCGCGTTCGAAACCGAATTCATCCTCTCCGACATGGCCGTGCTCGAGTCGCGACTGGAACGAATCCGCAAGCAGTTGGGCCGCCCGCACGACGAGCCGTTGAAACAGGAGCTGCCGGTCCTCGAAAAATGCCTGGCTCTGCTCGAAGCGGAAAAGCCGCTGCGCGACGAAGATCTCTCCGCCGAGGAGCTGCACGTCCTCAAGACGTATCAGTTGCTGAGCGTCAAGCCGATGCTGATCGCCCTTTCGCTCGGCGAATCGCAGCAGACCATCATGGAGCGGGAGGTCGCGCGGGTCGCCGAAGCGAAGGCCGGCCTGCGGACGCGCGTGGTGGCATTCTTCGGAAAGATCGACATGGAGATGTCGGAGCTTTCGACCGAAGAGGCGCGCGAGTTCATGGGCGAGTACGGCATCCGGGAGTCGGCGCTCGACACGCTGATCCGCGAGTCCTACGCGCTGCTCGGACTGCAATCGTTTCTCACCGTCGGCGAGGACGAGTGCCGCGCCTGGACCATCCGCCAGGGGATGACCGCGCAGGAAGCCGCGGGAGTGATCCACTCCGACTTCGTGAAGACGTTCATCCGCGCCGAGGTGGTGCATTACGACGATTTCATCGCCGCGGACGGCTCGTTCGCCAAAGCGAAGGAAGCGGGCCGCTGGCGGCTGGAGGGGAAGGCCTACGTGGTCAAGGACGGCGACATCCTCAATATCCGCCATGGCTAAGGCGGCGGGTGAAGTCCATCACACGGGCGTGTGAGAAGCGCACTTCGTCTCCGGCGTCCGGCGCGGTTGAATACCGCACATGAGCATTCAGAAGATCATCTGGACCCACGTCGACGAAGCGCCGGCACTGGCCACCGACTCCCTCCTCCCGATCGTCCAGGCATTCACCAAGGGCACCGGCGTGGCCATCGAGACCCGTGACATCTCGCTCGCGCGACGGATCCTGGCGAATTTCCCCGAGCGCCTCACCGGGGATCAGAGAGTATCCGACGATCTCGCGCAGCTCGGCGCGCTCACGGCGGCGCCCGAGGCGAACATCATCAAGCTGCCGAACATCAGCGCCTCCATCCCGCAGTTGAAGGAGGCCGTCGCCGAGCTGCAGCGCCAGGGCTACGACGTCCCCGATTATCCGGAAGTCACCACCACCGAAGCCGAGAAAGAGATCCAGGCGCGGTACTCGAAAGTCCTCGGCAGCGCGGTCAATCCGGTGCTCCGCGAAGGGAATTCCGACCGGCGCGCGCCGCTCGCCGTGAAGAACTTCGCGAAGAAGAACCCGCACAAGCTCGGAGCGTGGACGGCCGATTCGAAGGCCGAAGTCACGACCATGACCGGCGGGGACTTCTATGGAAACGAGCAGTCGGTGGTGGTGGACCGCGGCGGCGCCTTCCGGATCGAGCTCACCGGCAAAGCCGGGACGCTGACCCTGAAGGACGGCCTGACCGCCGAGCCGGGCGAGATTCTCGACGGCACGTTCATGAGCGTGAACGCGCTGCGGAAGTTCTATGCCGAGCAGATCGAAGACGCCCGGAAGAACGGGCAACTGCTCTCCGTCCACCTCAAAGCGACGATGATGAAAGTGTCCGACCCGATTCTCTTCGGGCACGCAGTCTCCGTCTTTTTCAAGGACCTCTTCGACAAGCACGCTGCTGCGTTCCGCAGTGCGGGCGTGAATCCGAATCTCGGCCTCGGCGATCTGTACGCGAAGATCGCCGCATTGCCCGAGGCGACGCGGAAGGAGATCGAAGCCGACATCCAGGCCGAGTTCGCGAAGCGTCCCGCCCTGGCGATGGTCGATTCCGACAACGGCATCACGAACCTCCACGCGCCGAACCTCATCATCGTCGACGCGTCGATGCCGGTCGTGGTCCGCGATTCGGGGAAGATGTGGAACGCGGAAGGGAAGCTGCAGGACACGAAGGCCGTCATCCCCGACCGCTGCTATTCGACGATCTACGCGGAGATCATCGACGACTGCAAGCGGCACGGCGCGTTCAATCCGGCCACCATGGGCTCGGTACCGAACGTCGGGCTGATGGCCCGAAAGGCGGAAGAGTACGGATCGCATCCCACGACGTTCGAAATCCCGTTCGCTGGCACGGTCCGTGTCATCGCCGCGGACGGCACGGTGCTGATGCAGCATGCCGTCGAGGCGGGAGACGTCTGGCGCATGTCCCGTGCGAAGGACGTTGCGATCCGCGACTGGGTCGGGCTCGCCGTCCGCAGGGCGAAAGCCACTGGAGCTCCCGCCGTCTTCTGGCTCGACTCGAACCGCGCCCACGACGCGAACGTGATCGCCAAGGTCACGCAGTACCTGAAGGCCCTCGACACCAAGGGTCTGGAGATCCGGATCCTGGCGCCGGTCGAGGCGATGCGCTACTCGCTAGAGCGAATCCGGAAAGGCCTGGACACGATCTCGGTCACCGGGAATGTCCTCCGCGACTATCTGACCGATCTGTTCCCGATTCTGGAGATCGGCACGAGCGCGAAGATGCTGTCCATCGTGCCGCTGCTCGCCGGGGGCGGCCTGTTCGAAACGGGAGCCGGCGGCTCCGCTCCCAAGCACGTCCAGCAATTCCTCAAGGAGGGATACCTCCGGTGGGATTCGCTGGGCGAGTTCTCGGCGCTCGCGGCATCGCTCGAGCATCTGGCCGCCACATTCCAGAACGAGAAGGCACAGGTGCTCGCCGACACCCTCGACCAGGCCATCGCGAAGTTCCTCGACAACAACAAGTCGCCGGCGCGCAAAGTCGGACAGATCGACAACCGCGGCAGCCATTTCTATCTCGCGCTGTACTGGGCGCAGGCGCTGTCCGAGCAGGCGAAGGACGCGGAATTGAAATCGAGGTTCGCTCCGCTTGCCGGGCGGCTGGCCGAGAACGAGGCCACGATCAATCAGGAATTGCTCGCCGCGCAGGGCAAGCCGGTGGACATCGGCGGGTACTACCACCCCGATGTCGAGAAGGCGTCCAAGGCAATGCGGCCGAGCAGGACCTTCAACACGATCGTGGAAACCTGGGCCCGCGAAGCGGTGGGCGAAGAGGCTCTGGCGACCGTCTGAACGTCCAGCCAGCCCCTTCACCGGCCGGGGTTCGCGCGTTCCTCCTGTCGCAGGAATCGGACGAAGAGCAGATCCGACAGCAGTTCCACCGGCGCGCGGTCGTCGGTGAAGAGCGGGCCGGCAGGATCGTAGGCCACGCGCTGCATCGAGGCCACGACGAGGTCGCGCAACGAGGCCACGTCCGGCGGCACGGGGTTGCGCGCCAGGCGGTCGCGCAGTCCCGGCGTGTTGCTGGCGATCAGGACGTCGTTCGCGCGGAAGGGCGGGTTCCACACCCAGACCTCTGGAAAGACCGCGGCCGCGGTGTTGGCGATGCCGGCAACGATCGGATCGTCGGTGCGCAGCGCCACGACGTTCATCATCAGCGCGCCGCCGGCGGCGAGCCGCGCGCGCGCCAGGGTGAAGAACTCGCGCGTGGTGCACGGAAACGGGACGTGCGGCGGGCGGAAGACGTCGACGGCGATGGCGTCGAAGCGCGACCGGCCGCGCGCCAGAAAGATGCGCGCGTCGTCGTTCACGACCGTCAGGTTCGGATCGTTCAGCGTGAACCATCGCCGGCCGAGGGCGATCACGTCGGGATCGAGCTCCACGCCGGTCACGGCAACCGACGGCAGCTCCTCGCGGAAGACGTGCGCGATCGTGCCGCCGGCCAGTCCAAGGTCCGCGACCCGTCGCACGCCGCCGTCCTTCGCGGCATCGAGCAGCAGGAACGCGTCGTACATCGTTCCCGACAACCGCTCGCCGGGGCGGTAGGTCGACTGATCGCCGAGCCCCTCGTCGATACGCAGGACGCGCGCGCCGTCGGATCGCTCCTCCACGCGAAGCGACTGATACGGCGACTCGCGCGCTTCGAGCACTCCGGGCGCGCGCGGCAGCGGCCTGGAGACGAGCGGCACCGCGGCGAGAACGAGCATTGCCGCGACTCCCCGCCGGCCCAGCAGCAGCGGAGCGGCCACGATCAGCAGCACGCCGATCAGCACGAGCGTGGCTGCCGTCCCGAGCAAGGGCACGGTGACGAGCGTCGGGACGAACGTGCCGAGGAGCGAGCCTGCGGTGGCCACCGCCCCGATGTGCCCCGACGCCCGCCCCACCTCGGCGACCTCGTGCGCGCGCAACCGCACGAGAAACGGCGAGACCGCGCCGAGCAGCAGCGTCGGGGGGAGGATCAGCAGCGCCGCCGCCGCGAGCGAGCGGAGAAAGAGCGATGCCGATCCTTCCGCCAGTGCGCGCTGAGCGCTCAGCAGAAAGGGACGCGACAGCAGCGGCAGCACGAGAATCAGCACCCCGGCCGCGAGCTGCAGCAGCCCGGCCACGCGCGCGTCCGGCCTGCGGTCCGCGAGCCGTCCGCCGGCGGCGTACCCCGCCGCCAGCCCCGCGAGGATCACACCGATGACGTTCGAGAAGACGAGCAGGTTCGACCCGAACGACGGCGCCAGCAGGCGCAGCGCCGCGATCTCCAGCCCCAGCGTGGCGAAGCCCGTGACGAATGCGCTCAGCGAGAGACGCATGTCGCCACGGGCTCGCACCGGTTCACGTTCGCGTCAGTGCCGCGGCATCACGGCCGGAAGCAGCAGGCCGATCAGGATTCCGTGGCTGCCGTCCTGCGAGGCGATCTCCAGGTTCAGCTTCTGCCCCATCTGGCTGAAGCTCGTCCTGCTCGCCGGCTGGAAGCCAAGCGTCTGGAAGTTGAGCGTCCGGGCTGCCACATCGGGCGGTCCGGGGTTGTTGCGTGCATCCGGGAGTCCGGGGTTTGCCTTTGTGCCGACCGGCCCGGGACCCTTCTGCACTGCGGGAAGCAACGCCGTCGCGTTCGCGGACTGCCGCAGAACGGCGATGATGCCCTTCGCCTCCCCTGCCTTCCGCCCCGTCTGATCGAAGAACGTGGCGCGCACCGAGCCGTCGCCCAGCGAGAAGACCTCGACGTTGTACATGCCCGGCGCGAGCCTGACCGAGCCGTCACACAGCGCGGCCTGTGCCAGGCGCACCTGCGTCCGGAACGTCATTCCTCGCATCACGTGCACGCGCTGCTGCGCGGGGATGAGCTCGATGACCACGAACGCGGCCAGCGGCGCGGCCGTCGCCAGGACGGCCGCGGCCATCGCCGCGACGACTCTGCTGCGGATTCGCATCGCGGACTCCCTTCGCGCGCTTCTAGTGCCGCGCCTGCGCGGGTATCACGGCCGGAAGGAGCAGCCCGATGAGGATGCCCTGGCTGCCGTCATGCGAGGAGATCTCCAGGTTGAGCTTGGGCCCCATCTGGCTGAAGCTCGTCCGGCTGTTCGGCAGGAAGCCGGCCGCCTGGAAGTTGAGAATCGGAGCAGCGGCAGCAGCGGGAGCGGGGTGCGTGTTCGACTTCGCCGTGTTCGGGTGCTGCACCGCGGGAAGGCTCACCGCCGCGACGCTCACCGGCCTGAGGACGGCAATAATGCCGTGCGCCTCGCCGGCCTTGCGGCCCGTGCGGTCCAGGAAGATGGCATGGACGGAGCCGTCGCCCATCGAAGAGATCTGAACGTTGTACGGGCCAGCCGCGAGCTTGACCGAGCCGTCGCAGAGCGCCGCCTGCGTGAAGTTGACCTGCGTGGTGAACGTCGCCCCGCGGGCCACGCGGATCCGCTGCTGCATCGGGACCGCTTCGACGAGTGTGAACGCCGCCAGCGGCGCTGCAACCGCAAGGACCACCGCCATTACAACACCGAGAGAGAGATTCCTGGTCTTCATCGTGAGGACTCCTTTTTTCGTTGCACGATCCGCACACGGAGAGCGGACTGCCGCTTTCCATCGTTTCCACCGCCTGGGATCGGGTGCCCGCATTCTAGCACCGCGTGACGGCCGTCAAACCGACGTGTGACGCGTGAGACATGGCCATGTTTCCCTCGGGAGCTACGATCCCCGAGAGAAGAAATTCACCGATCAGGAGACAAACCGTGGCATTCGTCATCACCGATAACTGCATTAAAGACGAGCTTTGCATCCAGGCCTGCCCCGTCGACTGCATCCACCCGCGCAGTGACGAATCGGGGTTCGAAGCGGCGACGCAGATGTACGTCAATCCTGCCGACTGCATCGATTGCGGCGCCTGCATCCCGGCCTGCACCTCGGACGCAATCTTCACCCTCGACGACGTTCCGGCGGACAAGAAGCAGTTCATCGCCATCAACGAGGCCTACTTCACCGGCTGAGCGTCACTTCAGCGCGTTGCGCAGCTCCTGCAGATGGATCGCCTTCACGGGCGTCACGCCCGCGACCAGCGACGAGTCCGTGAACGTGGGCAGCGTGCGACCGAGGGCGGTGAACGCCGCGGTCAGCGCGGTGCGCAGCTCCGTGATGTGAACCGCGCGGATCGGCGTGCCTGCCGTCAGCGGATCGTCGCTGAACAGCGGTGACTGTCCGGCGAGCGCCGCGACGGCCTCGATCGCCGTGCGCAGCTCCTGGATGTGCTTGGCCTTGACCGGCGTCACGCCGGCGACCAGCGGATCGTCGGTGAACGTATTGATCAGCAGCGTGAACGACGTCGTGGTCAGTGCGCCGCAGCCGTTGAGCGCGTTGACAGTGATCGTTGCGGTCGAGCCGCCCGGCCCGGCATTCGTGATCGTCACCACGCCGGTGCCGGGGTTGACCGCGAGCGACCCGGTAAAGCCCACGCTCGCGCTCACGGTCACGCTCACGCTGCCGGAGGGCGGCGCCGAGGGGGTGACGGTCTTGCCGGCGCCCGTCGCGGCGAACGAAAGCGTATACGCGCCGAGGACCGGCGCATCGATCGTAACCACCGTACTCGCCGCGCTGACGGGCGTGCCGCCGACGAACGCGGTCACGCTGTACGTTCCGGCGTTCGCCGCCGCGGCGCCCGAGATGATCGGGTTCTGAACGCTGGAGAGGAATCCGCCCGGGCCGCTCCAGCGGTAGGTCGCACCCGAAACCGTCGGCGTCGAGAGATCGATGTCCGACCCGCCGCAGACGGGAGAATTCGACGATGCGGTCGTGGAGCCGGTGGCCACCTGCAGCAGCACCGAGGCGGAATGGACGACTGAGCCCGACGTGGCGTTGACGACGATCACCCGATCGCGGACGGCGCTGGTGCCGAGATCGACCGAGATCTGGAGGTTGGCGACCGCGGCCCCGCCGCTCGACACCGAGGTCACGCTCGTCTTGTCGAGGATGAGGTGCACGCCGGACGGAATCACCGAGTCGGCGGAGATGGAGAGGGTCGTCGACGACGCGCTGCCGTTCGTCGTCTCCAGATGGATCGGGAGCGAGACGTTCGCTCCCGCGGCCACCGCCGTGCCGTTCGGATCGAAGAAAATGGCGAAATCGTTCGTCGCGAAGCGGGTCGTGACGCACGCTTCCGCCGTCGGCTGCGGATTCGCGGCCCAGATCGTCTTCGAGAAGAGGTCCTGGACGACGTACGTGGAGCCGGCGGGAGAGGTCAGCGTGTCGACGACCTGGCTGCACATATCGCCGATCTCGCCCTGGCTGTTTGTTGCGCCGTCGTACCAGCCGAGCGGCGGCCCATAAGTAACCGCAAGGCCGACCTCGGCATCGGTGATGGCCTCGCCGATCTCGTGCGATGCGCTGGCGCAGAGGTTCTGGAACGAATCGCCCGTGCCGCATCCCGTGTCGCAGCCGCTGCCGGGACTGTCGTCGGGCATGACGCCGTAGTAGACGCTGGCGCCGGCGCGCGTGTACGTGCTGTGGTAGGCGCAGAAGCCGCCCGACTGACACGACGGCGATCCGTCCGCCGCCTGGATCCAGAGATGCGGCGGGAAGTGCAGCATGTAGATGGTGTGCTCGTCGGGCAGCGGCACGTTCCCGGCGGTGATCTGCGCGTCGACCTCGGCCTGGATCTTCGCGTCGCTCGTGCACACCGTCGTGCCCGGCGGGACGCCGACGGGACAGGTGATCTGCGAGCCCGCACCCGGCGTGATCGTGAATCGCCCGGCGTACGTCCCGCGGCCGATCTTCTGATTCGTCCCTGCCGGCGCGGCCGGAGTCGAATACTCGGTGAGCCAGTCGAGATACGTGCTGTTCGTGAGCGTCTGATAGAAGCCGTCGAGGTCGCCGAGCGGATCGACCGATGAACCCCAATACACGGCGTAGACCTTCACGTTGGGGATGACCTTCCCGCCGTAGTACTGGACCTGCAGCATCGTCGTGCCGTCGCAGGGGGTCGGGCCGAACGTGTTGAAGCACTCCGGAACACCCGCCTGGTTCACGAACGACGGGGATCGCGCGGGCCGAAGAAACGGGTTCTGCATCCGCGCGATGTTCACGAAATGCACGGGATTCGCCGTGACGCTGGACGCGGCGGCAGCGATCAGCAGGATTGCGCAGAGGAGCGCGCGGGGACGGGGCACGGAGCGGATCCATCCATGGTACACGAAGGCCTCAGTCCTCTTCGGCGTGTAGCGCCGGCTCTCAGCCGGCGACTCATCATCTCCCACCGTCGTTGGGAACGGCAGGAACGCGGCAAGGTACTGAAACGGAAAGCCCTCGGCTCTACACGCCGGCTGGAGAGCCGG